>JBJHBB010000246.1:0-4490 GCA_050485265.1 Rhodothermales bacterium
CTCAGAAGCTCGCACTACGTCGCTCGCCAGGCGGACGGCCGCAGCGAGGTCCGTATGCATCTTCCAGTTTCCAGCGATGAGCATGTGTCTGGGATTTGCGTGGCGGAAGCTTCAGGACAGGTCATTCAGTTTGGCAAGCACTTCTTCCGCGTGCTGGCCTGTCGTGGGCCGCTTGAAGACGTGCCGTACGGTGCCTTCAGGGTCGATCAAGAAAGATGTTCGCTTGGTCCCGATGCCGATCTTCCCGTAGAAGTTCTTCTCACCATAGGCACCGTAAGACTTCATGACCTTCTTGTCGGTGTCCGCTATTAGCGGAAATGGAAGGTCGTACTGGCTGGAAAACTTCTGATGCGAAGCCTCGTCATCATCTGACACGCCCACGACCCGTACGCCAGCCTCCTCGAGCTGGTGCATATTGTCGCGAAGGTTACAGGCCTGCTTCGTGCATCCTGGAGTGTTGTCGCGCGGATAGAAATAGAGTAGCAGCCACTGGCCGGAGAAGTCCTGCAGGGAGAGCGTGCTTCCATCTCCGGTGATGCCGCTGAAAGCGGGCGCCTTCTGCCCTGCCTCGGGCATTTCGTTCGATGCCATCTGGGTGACGATTGGCTAGTTGAAGTGAGACGTGAAGTGGCCGTACGCACGATCCTGCCCGGCGGTCCTTAAGACTCGTCAGTTACCACGGCAGTGTATCGTGATTCTTCGAGTCGGACGCGGTCGGCCGCACTCAATCGGCGTTCGAATCGAGCCGCGAGGACCATACCCCGTTCCATGTCGATCTCGAACGTGGCCGATTCTCGTACGTCGAACTGCTCGGCTAGAGACTGCAGATCGGCGTCTACCACTCCCGGCGAGAACCCTTCAAGTAGTTGAAGGACCACAGAAGCGAGATCCTGCGGATCGGGCAGCATGCGCCATGTAATGTGCGCACGCAGACCGTCTCTCGACAGAGAATCCAGGCGAACGATCTCCTCTGCCGCGATGAGTCCATCACCGAACGGATTCTCGATCCAGGTCCCCTCGGTGACCGTGCTGCGCTCTGTGAGCGTGCGACCTGACAGCAGGTACACGCGTTCTGGATCCGACAGCACCACGCTGGAAAGGCCATCGTGCGTGGCGCCGCGATTACGGATCGTCTCCATCCGAATTAGCTGGTCCTGCGTTGCACCTGGTGCCGCGCGATCGATCGCGGATAAGAGGCGCTGCCGGACCCAGAGTGGGTTGAGCACGAAACGCGGCTTACCCCGCTCGTCTGCGGCAAATACAATCCGAACGTTTGACAGCGTGCCGGTTTCGGGCTCGAAGGTGGGCTGGCCCGTGGTGTCCGGTGACGTCAGCGGCTCATACATCCAGGCGAGCGAATAGCCCCCCGGCCGCCTCCCGCGTACCTCGGCGCGCATGAGCCACTCGTGGCGAATCCGGTCCACCAGGACGAGCCGCCCGGCCTCGGTTTCGTACTCCTCCCTCACCTTCTCGATTGACATCTCGTACCGATCCCCGGTCGTCCGGTGGAAGGGAATCGTTACTGTAGTGTCGGCCGGCGCAATGCTTCCCCCCGGTGCGCCGGCGAGAAAGAATGACAGGGTGAGGGTGACAAACATGGAGGCGGGTGACGTCAGCCGAAACTAACGTCCGCTTCGCCGCTATCGCTTAGAGATTGGCGTCAATTGCTGTTCACTGAGCGGGCATCGCCATACTTGTCGATGAAGCTCTCGGCACGGTCAACCATCTCGGGGCTCCCGATGTACACGGGGCATCGCTGGTGCAGGGCCTCAGGCTGAAGGTCGAGGATTCGCTCGTATCCAGTCGACGCCTTGCCGCCGGCCTGCTCGACGATCATTGCCATCGGATTCGCCTCGTACATCAGGCGCAGCTTACCTCGTGGGTCGCGGGTGTTGCCAGGATAGATGTAGATGCCGCCCTTGACCAGATTGCGGTGGAAGTCGGCTACGAACGAACCGATGTACCTGGCCGTGTATGGCCGGTGTGTGTCGGCGTCCTCTTCCTGAAGCCACTTGATGTACTGCTTGGTCCCCTCGCCCCACGAGCGGTAGTTGCCCTCGTTGATCGAGTAGATCCGGCCCTCAGACGGCGTCTTGATATCCGGATGCGAGAGGATGAACTCACCGATTGAGGGATCGAGCGTAAAGCCGTTCACCCCTCGACCCGTCGTGTACACGAGGACTGTCGACGAACCGTACACCACGTAGCCGGCCGCCACCTGGTCGCGCCCAGGCTGCAGGGCATGCTCCGGCCGAGGCTCGGTGACGCCCTTCGGAAGACGGTAGATCGAGAAGATCGTGCCGATCGACACATTGACGTCGACGTTCGACGACCCATCGAGCGGGTCCATCAGAACGATGTACTGACCGCTGTCGGTGTCGGTGGAGATCGGAATGGCCTCGGCGTGTTCCTCACTGCCGATGAGACAGCACTCACCGCCGCGCCGAAGGGCACGCACGAACTCGCGGTGTGCCAGCACGTCGAGCTTCTTCTGGTGATCACCAGTGACGTTGTCCGTTCCGGCCTCACCAAGAATGTCCACCAGGCCAGCCTTGCGTACGTCGCGGTCGACGATCTTGGCAGCCAGTGCGATGTCTCTCAGCAGGCGCGAGAACTGCCCCGTAGAACCCGGCACCTCCTCCTGGCGCTCGATGATGAACTGTTCGAGCGTCTTCAGAGAGCCACCGCCCGTCGCGAGCGTGTGAGGGTCGGCGGCATTTGCCATTCCAGTGGTTACCATTGATTCCAGGGCGTTCTGCGAGGGAGGTCGGGGTAATCTAGCCTACCCGGGCGGATTTCGCCGCGAGGTTGGCCACTACTTCACGTGTGCGGTGAGCTCGTTCTGGACAAGCGGCGAGATCCTTGCACAGCCGTACGAGGTCGTCAGGTCGATCGACGTCGTACCACTCGGGCAACACGACGACCGCGCCTCGGCTCGACGCTGCTCGATCCATCGTCATCCGCAGTACCTCGGGATGACTATACGAGTCTGCAAGAAAGATCTCAGGAAACAGGTCGTTCATTCCTAGCAGGTAGAAGCCACCATCAGTTGCGGGCCCAAGCACGATGCTCATGGGAAATGCGAGCTCGGAGAAGGCAAGATCCACAAACTCGATGGGGAGGGTTGGATGATCCGAACCGAGGATTACGACCCGCCCGAACCCCGCCGCGAACGTATCCACGAAGGCTCGAAGCATCTTTTCACCGAGTCCAGCGCCCTGCTGAGCGTGCACGGTGACGTCCCCCAGGGGAAGGTCGAACTCGGCCACGTCAGATTCAGGAACGTAGAGTCGAACGACCACGTCCAGTTCTGAAACGCCGTCCAGCAGGTCCAGCAGAAAAGCCTCGTATAGTTCGCTGGCTTGCTCAGCGGTCACGTGAGGCACCAGTCGGGTTTTCACCGCACCGGCTCGTGGCAGCCGACCGAAAACGATTATCGCCTCAGGCCCGATGGCCGCTCCCATCAGCCTAGACCTCGACTCCGGCTCTACCTGCTAGACGCACCAGCACGCGTTCTAGGGGTCCATCTGGTTCAAATGAGCATCTGCCTTCCATTCGCGAGACTACTTGCGTGACGACCGCTTGCGAGAGGCTGCGAGCAACGGGCGCAGAGGCCACCCACTCTTCGTCAGCGGATGGCCAGGTCACCTCGATCTCGCTTATTTGACCTGCCACACGCACCGAGACGCGCACGTACCCTCCCTTCGTGGTCAGAAGCGCATCGACGATCAATCGGCGCATCAGCATGTCGACCAGGTGGCGGTCGGCAAGAGCCATCACCTTATCGCGGTCGGCGCTGGTTCGCAGTGGAACCCCCCGCTCCATGGCCAGTGGCCGATGCTCGCGCATGGCGTGGTTGAGCCGCTCGGTAAGATTGACAAGCCCCATTTGCGGTTCGACCCCACGCCGAGCGTGCTGCTCGAGTTCGATCGTGGCCGAGAGTACCTCCACCATCCATCGACTCCTGCGCTCCGTCTGCTGCGCAAACTGCAGCGCGGCCTGTGCCGCACTAAATAGCGTCGTCTCGGATCGGTCGCGCGAGGAGGCAGTCGACGGCTGTCTCTCCATGGGAGCTTGAGACGACGGTCGCCCTTTCGAGGTGCTGACCGGTTGAGTGGGCGCGGCTGCCGGAGGGCCGGAAGCGTGAGGCCGCACCGCATCTGTGGAGGCTGCAGCCTGTTCTACTACGGACGCGTTCTCCTCTTCCTCCACATCAGGCAAAGCCTCTCGGCCACGTTGATCAGCAAGCGCGTAGCGGATGTACCTCGCTAGCGCAGTGCCGTCCTGGTACCACTTCACGAGATAGTCGATGGCGCCTTCGTTGCGCGCCTGCGTGGCCGTGCTTGCGTCGTCGAGCCCGGTCAACACCATCAGAGGGACTCCCGGCGCCGCTCTATGGACCCTCACCACGGCGTCGACGCCGCTCGCATCAGGCAGAGACAGATCGCAGAAGACGATGTCAAAGGACTCCTCCGCCAGCAAGTCCAGAC
>JBJHBB010000247.1:0-4459 GCA_050485265.1 Rhodothermales bacterium
GCTCCGGCACGCGCTATGGATTGGAAGAGGTGAATGGGTGTCTCGCCATCCGGATGCCGCTCTATGCGGTCAAGGGACTTAGCGACGACCACGCACGAGCCATCGTCTGGGCGCGTCTAGAGGGGCCGTTCGCAGATCTGGAGGATCTCTTCAGACGCGTGTCCGTGCCGGTGGACGTGCTGCGAGCGCTCGCCCGATCGGGCGCCCTCGATTCGCTGGTGAAAGCAGATCATCGGTCGGGGGGAGGTTCGCGCCGCGCCCTGTGGGAGATCGGCGTGCTGGCACGACGGCTGGGGGCGGCAGGCATAAGCGAGCCGGCGACGCTGTTTGCCGAGCCGGTCATCGCCCCGGAGGACATCCCTGCCTTGCCCGAGCTTCTGCGCGCCGAGCGGGTGAGCTGGGACCTGCAGACCACCGAGGCGGCCCGCGAGCACCCAATGCACCTGTTCCGGCCAGCACTGACCGACCTCGAGGTGCGGCCCATCGAGACGGCCTATCACTTCGGGAAGGCCGTGGGCCTGCCGGGCCGGCGGGGTATTCCGCCGCAGATCACGCTGGCCGGCGTGGCCATGCTGCGGCAGCGGCCGCCCACCGCCAAGGGCGTGTTGTTCGTGACGCTCGAGGACGAGACCGGCTTCATCCAGTGCGTCGTCCGCCCGAAGGTGATGGAGCACCTCGATCACGTGCTGCGCCGGTCGGCGATGATCGTGCGCGGGCAGCTCCACGCCGAGGGCAACTGGCGTGGCCTGGTGGTCACCAACGCCTGGGCCCTCGACGGCATCCTGGGCGGCTACGAGGGCCAGCTGAACTACTCCGGCGGGCGCGATCGCTACGTAACCGGGACGCAGCGTGCCTCAACGGGCTCACATCCCGGACTACTGACGAGCAAGGTGCCCTCCCCCAAGAGCATGGACCAGCGCAGATAGTTCTGCTACCGACCACTGGAGACGAAGCCCTGTGCGCGTGCGATCTGCCGCTGGATGGAGTCGTTGGCGGGCGGTGCGGCGCGGCCACCATCGTAATGCGGATAGTTGGGATCCAGCTGGGCCGGGGTGTAGGCCATTCCGCAGGCCGGACCCTGGCAATCCACGGCAGCCGCGAAAGCGGAGAGGGTTCGCCGGCAGGCCTCGGCCTGGGCCACCGTCGGCTCCATCGTCACGTACACGAACTCTGGGCTGCCATCGATCGGGTCTGCCTGGATTGACTGCCGGTGGCACATCAACACGGGCTGCGATTCGGAGCCAGGCGTGATGTAGACCGACGCAACCGCCTCTGCGACCCCGCCGTCGACATCAACGAAGGCCCTCACCTCGGTCCTCCGATAATCGAGTCCGTACCAGTTGAAGGTGTCGAAGTGCAGGTAGGGCAGCGGCGCTGCGCCCCCGTACGCCGACATCAGGTCCTGAGCGGTGAAGCATGGGCAGGTCGAACGCCGCTCGACGCTCTGGCAGTTCTCGTCCAACGAGCCGGTGTTGGGCAGGAGAGCACCTCGATCGAACTCCAACACGGCCGCGTCGCGGGGCACGCGCACCGAAGCGAAGTCGCCGTCGCCGCGGGGAACGCACAGCGGAAGCGACCGAGAAGCGTCGCCGTTCATGAGCGCAGCGGCATCGGCAGCCGGTAGCGGCTCATCGAGCGACGAAGGTGCGATCGAGTCGCATCCGGCGAGCGTCAGCGAGGCAAAGAGTATCGAAGCGAGGAGGTAGCGCATCAGTCGGTAGCAGGTCTGCGCACGTCTTTGCGCGCGCTATGCCTCTCGGGCGGATGCGAATATGCACCCCCGGATTGAGCCGACCAATAGACACCTGGCGCAATCAACACTACTCACCACGCCCATCCGTCCCAATCATGGATACGCCACGACGACGGACCACCAGCAGTGGGCCTGGCAGGATTTGAACCTGCGACCGACGGATTATGAGTCCGCTGCTCTAACCGCTGAGCTACAGGCCCGACACAGAAAGCTAACGAGTGCCACGCCGAAAATCGGTTCGGCATGTGACGAATCCCCAGGGGATTTCGGCGTTGTAGGTATATGCGTCTGGACCTGACAACGATTGCGCTGAGTCTCTGCCTGGTCGCGCCGGCGGCGACGGCACAGATATGGACATTGCCTGCGCCAACCGAAGAGGTAGGCAGTCACTTCGGTACGGCCGTTGCGCTCGACGGCGAAACCGCCGTGGTGGGTGCAAGCGGGGTCGACGTGTGCGGAGACGATTCCGGAGCGGCCTACATCTTCAAGCGTGGCTCAGCAGGCAGCTTCGAACAGGTCGCCTCACTGGCAGATGGCGACTGCCGAGCCGGGCGATTCTTCGGACGGGAGGTCGCGATCGCCGGTGGCGTTGCTGCCGTGGCGGCTGGTGGGATGACATCTCGACCTGGGGAGACCAACGCGGTGCATCTATTCGAGCGTGTCTCAGATGATCGGTGGGAAGAGGTGCAAATCCTCCATCCTCCGCGCGGGGACAGGGGTGTGTTCGGAGCCGCTATCGCGCTCGGAAACCAATTCCTGGTGATCGCCAGCGCAGGTGACACCGCGGGCGGAGCCTATCACGGAGCCGCCTTGGTCTATGAGCGAGATCATGAGGGTGGATGGAATCTCGTCCAGACCCTCGAGCCCGGCGGCAATGTGGACGGCGCGGTTTTCGGGAGTCACGTCGCGACAGATGGCGAGACGATCGTAGTCACCGCCTCGCCTTACGGACGCCATGCTTCCGGGAGCGTGTTCGTCTTTGAGCGGGATGGTGATGGTGAATGGCGGGGGACCGCTCAACTAACCGGCTTTCGCAGCCAGACGGTGCGTGCGGACGTTTCCGGGGGGCTCTTGATTGTCGGGGAGCCGCTGGCGGGGTCGGGTGCGATCGGCCAGGTCGCCGTGTTTGGTCGTCGCGCGGACGGCCACTGGCGAAGGCAAAACACGCTGATCGCGGACGTCCCCTACGCCAACGGCGCGTTCGGGAGTCTCGTCGCCTTATCGAGATCGGACGCCGGTCCGCGCATCCTGGCCGTTGGCTACACGGAGCAGTTGGGACGGCAGACGAACATCGACAGGGTGGTCCACGTCTTCGGTTACGATCGCGAGCAGGGCTGGTCCCAGCGTCAAATCCTGGATCTCGGAGACTGGGCGTTCGGCATGGCCGTGGCCGTCGATGGCCGCACGGCACTCGTTGGTCGAGCCGCCGACCACGTGCCCGGGAGCGCCTACGCGATCAATCTGTTGGATTGACAATATTAGGCAGGCAACGCACGCTGCCTAAAAATATTAGGCAACCTATTGCTTTCGCTTTCGGTATCGTCCTACCTTCGTCGCCGAATCAGCTGATACGCACGCGCCCCGTTGGACCGTATCGACGACATAGACGCGAGAATCGTCGCCCTTCTTCAAGACGACGGGCGTATCAAGCGGAGCACGATCGCTGAGGCGGTGGGCCTCTCACTCCCGGCCGTCTCCGAGCGCATGCGGAAGCTCGAGGATCGCGGCATAGTCACCGGCTACACCGCCCTCGTGGACGCTCGGCGCGTGGGATACGACATCACCGCGTTCATACGCGTCACGATCTCCGGATCGGAGCATTACGAGACGTTTATCGAGCAGATAGTGGCCATGCCCGAAGTCCAGGAACTGCACTCTATCACGGGTGAGGGCTCGCACCTGCTAAAGGTCCGCGTTCGCAATACGCAGGCGCTCGAGCAGCTGCTCGCATCGGTGCAGCGCGTGCCCGGCGTGCGCGGAACGCAGACGTCGATCGTGCTGTCCTCACTCAAGGAGTCCTCGCAGATCGCTGTTCATCCCCAGACCCTCTCCGAACCCACTCTCTGAAACCGATGCCGAGCACCGCTTCAGCAACCCCAGACCTCAACGGCCGCCGCGAGATGGCACCCGTCGACATCGAGCGCATCTTCGGCGAGCACGTCTTCTGGTACAAGGAGATGCAGGCCCGCCTCCCCAAGACCGCGTACAAGAAGCTGCGCGCCACGATCGAGCAGGCTGAACCTCTCCCGCCGGACCTCGCCGATGCAATCGCGAAGGCGATGAAGGAGTGGGCGATCGAGCGCGGCGCCACGCACTTCACGCATTGGTTTCAGCCCCTTACGGGTCGAACCGCTGAGAAGCATGACTCGTTCGTGACGCCCAACGAGGGCGATGGCGCGTTCGCCGAGTTCTCGGGCAAGAACCTGATTCAGGGTGAGCCTGACGCTTCTAGCTTTCCGAGCGGGGGTCTGCGTGCCACCTTCGAAGCGCGCGGCTACACGGCCTACGACCCGAGCAGTCCGGCCTTCCTGATCGAGGGTGAGAACGGCGCGACCCTCTCGATCCCTACGGCCTTTGCGTCGTGGACGGGCGAGGCGCTCGATTTCAAGACGCCGCTGCTGCGGTCGGTCGAGTCCCTCAACAAACAGGCTCTACGCGCACTCAAGCTCTTCGGGGATGCAGGCGTGCGCAGAGTCTATCCTACCC
>JBJHBB010000248.1:0-4442 GCA_050485265.1 Rhodothermales bacterium
CCGCTGCCTATCTCCTCAAAGAGTACAAGGGAGACGAGATGTTCTTCCTTGGCTCGCCATACGCCACCGTCGAAGACAACTACCTCCTCAAGCGGCTGGCTGAAGGTCTCGGCGCACCCACCCCGCCGTATGTACCCGTCGTCGAAGACGGCACCGGAGACGACTGGCTCCTGACCGACGACCAGGCACCAAATGCGCAAGGCTGCGAACGCCTGGGATTCGGGCAGGTCGACGCCGAACTGCTCAGACAGCGCCTCCGCTCCGGCGAGATCAAGCTGCTCTATGTCCTCGAGGACGACCCTGTTCAGGGCGAGCTTCTTTCCGACGACGACCTGGAGGGCGTTCAGGTGATCGTTCATCACTACCACGCATCGAGCCCGATTCTGCGCTCGGCGAACGTGGCCCTGCCCGCCTCGATGTGCGTCGAGACGATCGGCACGTACGTCAACGAGGACGGTCGCGCGCAGCGGCTTCGCCCCGCCAAGACGATTCAGGGTGTCAATCGCAACCTGATGATGGAGATGGGCCTCAGCCGGCAGGATCGCCAGGGCACACCCTTCGACCGCTGGTACAACGAGGGGAATAAGGTGAACTGTCAACCGGGCTGGATCTCGATCCCGGAGATCGCGCGCCGTCTGGACATGGACCTTTTATACGACTCGCCGAAGGCGATCATGGCCGAGCTTGCCTCGTCGGACGCCTTCGCCGGAGCCACGTACGACGCGATGGGCCACCTCGGCGTGAAGCTCGAGGATGTGGCCGCCACCGTTTGACCCGAACTAGCACGCACCTCTCAACAGTCTCGCCCAGATGGTCACTCTAGCGACCGTGATGCAGGTGGTCGGCCTCGCCGCCGTCATCTTCGTGCTGCTGAATCTGCTCCTGGTCTCAGCCTCGGTGCTGGTCTACTTCGAGCGAAAAGTGGCCGCGTGGATCCAGGAGCGCAGCGGCCCGAACCGCGTCGGTCCGGTGGGCCTGTTTCAGCCCTTCGCTGACGTCTTCAAGCTCATCTTCAAGGAGGACATCGTACCGGCGCAGTCCAATCGGTTCCTCCATTCGCTCGCGCCAACGCTGATGGTGGTCATTGCGATGACCACTGCGGCCGTCATCCCGTTCGCGCGCACGGCCGACGGCACCGGTCCCCTGGTAGTCGCCGACATCCAGGTCGGCATTCTGTTCATCCTCGCGCTGACCTCGATCACGGTTTACGGGGTGACGCTGGCCGGATGGTCCTCGAACTCGAAGTACTCGTTGCTCGGCGGGCTTCGCTCGTCGGCACAGATGATTTCGTACGAACTGGCGATGGGTGCTGCCGTCTTGTCGGTGGTGCTGTGGGCCGGGTCCCTGCGGATGTACGACATCATCGAGACGCAGAACAGCATGGCGGGGATCTTCGCCTGGAACTTCATCCGCAACCCGGTGGGCTTCGTGATCTTCGTGGTGGCCGCGTTCGCCGAAACGAACCGCGCCCCGTTCGACCTTCCCGAGGCTGAGCAGGAACTGGTTGGCGGCTATCACACCGAGTATTCGGGGATGAAGTTCGGGATGTTCTTCCTGGCCGAGTACGTCAACTTCTTCATCGCCAGCTTCATCATCACGGTGCTCTTCTTCGGCGGCTACCTGCTACCGTGGGAGGCCGCCTACGCGCACGTCTTCTACGACAACGACCTCGGCTGGCTGCTGACGATCCTCCAGGTGCTCATGTTGCTCGTGAAGACCGCCTTCTGGGCCTTCGTCTTCATCTGGGTCCGCTGGACGCTTCCCCGATTTAAGTACAACCAGCTCATGACGCTCGGCTGGAAGCACATGCTGCCGATCGCCCTTGTGAATGTGGCCGTCATCGCGATCATCGTCGCGATCGTTCGCAGCATCTAGCGTCCAGGGGGACGTCGTCGCTGCGTCTCGCTACCGGGAGCGCGTCATCGGTCGTGCGGCAAGTGCTCGGTTGAGCGCTTGCTGCGCGGGTGATGCGACTACGTGGCGATCATCATGCGTCCGTCTGGCGTAAGATTGCTCGCACCCTCCCCTCACTCTTCTGGATCATGTCCGAACCCACGACCGCCACCGCCGAGGCCACCCGCACCGAAGATCAGCAGGCCATGCTCAAGTTGACCGCGCGAACGGTGCGCGGTCTTTCCATGGACGCCGTGGAGCGGGCCAGCTCTGGACATCCGGGAATGCCGTTGGGGATGGCTGATGCGGCCGTTGTGCTGTGGGCCAAGTTTCTGAGGCATAATCCGTCCGATCCCGAGTGGCCCAATCGCGACCGCTTCGTCCTCTCTGCGGGGCACGGGTCCATGCTCCTCTATTCGCTTCTCCACCTGTCGGGGTACGAGGACTTCTCGCTGGATCAGCTCAAGAACTTCCGTCAGTGGGGATCATCCACGGCCGGACACCCGGAGAACTTTCTCGGTCGCGGGATCGAAACCACCACCGGCCCGCTTGGGCAGGGACTCGCCAATGCCGTGGGGATGGCCCTGGCCGAAAAGCATCTGGCCGCGCGCTTCAACACGGGCGACTTCCCCGTGGTCGATCATTACACCTACGTGATTGCCTCCGACGGCGACCTGATGGAGGGTGTCGCCAACGAGGCCTCGAGCCTGGCAGGGCATCTCAAGCTGGGTAAGCTGATCGTCCTCTACGACGACAACGAGATCACCATCGACGGCTCGACCGAGCTGGCCTTCTCGGAGGACGTCTGCAAGCGTTACCAGGCGCTGGGCTGGCACACGATCGGACCGATCGACGGGCACGACATGGATGCAGTCGAGGAGGCGATTCGCCAGGCGCGTGCCGCAGCAGACAGGCCAACTCTCATAGCCTGCCGAACGACTATTGGCTACGGGGCGCCGAACAAGGCCGGCACGGCGTCCGCACACGGCGAGCCGCTCGGCAAGGAAGAGCTGCGAGCCGCAAAGGAGAACCTCGACATCCCGCTGGAGCCCGAGTTTCTGGTCCCGGACGAAGTGCGCGCGTTCATGGGTGAGGCCGCCTGCTCATCGGCGGGCCACCACTCGCGGTGGAAGGATCTCTGGGACGAGTACGAGGACGCCGAGCCCGAGTTGGCCGCCAAGCTGACCTCAATGCAGAGCCACGCACCCCCCGATGGCTGGGAGGATGCGCTGCCCACGTTCGATGCGGATGAGAAGGGCATGGCCACACGCGGTGCCAGCGGTTCCGTGCTCGACGCCATCTTCGAGAAGGTCCCTCAGCTGGTCGGTGGCTCGGCGGACCTCACGCCCTCGAACAAGACTCGCGCGAAGGAAGCCCAGGACTTCTCGGTCAAGAACCCCGTGGGCCGGTATTTGCGCTTCGGCGTCCGAGAGCACGCGATGGGCTCCATGTGCAACGGCATCGCTCTGCACGGTGGACTGCGGCCGTTCGGGGGGACGTTCTTGATCTTCTCGGACTATATGCGCCCGGCAGTCCGGCTGTCCGGGCTCATGAAGCTCCCCTGTATCTGGATTTATACGCACGACTCAATCGGTCTTGGGGAGGATGGTCCGACCCACCAGCCCATCGAGCAACTCGCGGGCCTGCGCGCCATCCCCAACCTGTACGTCATCCGACCCTGCGACGCGAACGAGACCGCGGAAGCCTGGCGAATCGCGCTAAACCGAACCAAGGGGCCAACCGCGCTCGCGCTCACGCGCCAGAACTTGCCCACGCTGGATCGACGCGAGTTCGCGCCTGCCAGCGGGACTCAGCGCGGTGCCTACGTGCTTTCTGACAGTGAGGGCGACCCGGAGGTGATCCTAATGGGCACGGGCTCCGAAGTTCACATCGCACTCGAAGCGCAGAGCAAGCTTGCCGCCGATGGCGTTTCAGCTCGCGTCGTCTCCATGCCTTCCTGGGAGCTTTTCCGCGAGCAGGGCCGGGAGTACATCGACGAAGTGCTTCCGCCTTCCGTCACCGCGCGCGTGGCCATCGAGGCTGCCAACCCGCTCGGCTGGCACGAGTGGGTCGGCAGCAATGGTGCGGTGCTCGGCCTTACCCGATTCGGGGCCTCGGCTCCCTTCGAGGAGATCTACGAGAAACTCGGCCTGACGGCTGAAAGCGTCGTCGAGGCTGCCAGGGCACAGCTCGATGGAAAGCGCGGCCCGGTAGGGACGCCAAACCCTTCGGCGGGCGAATAGTCCACTGGTCAGCAAACATCCTCGACTGTCGTGACCCTCGCTCCCTCCCTTCTGGCTGCCAACTTCATGCGACTGGGCGACGACTGCAGGCGCGTCGTCGACGCCGGCTGCACCTGGCTCCACGTCGACGTGATGGACGGGCAGTTTGTCCCCGAAATCTCGTTCGGCCTGCCCGTCGTGCGGGACCTTCGCCCGCTGGCAGATGAGATCGGCGCCACGGTCGATGTGCATCTGATGATCGAGGATCCGGAGCGCCAGGCTCTCGCGTACGTCGAGGCAGGGGCCGACCTGGTGACTGTGCAATGG
>JBJHBB010000249.1:0-4417 GCA_050485265.1 Rhodothermales bacterium
GCGGTGATGTCTGAATAGCCGACGATCAGCTTGGGGTGCTGAGTCAACGCGTCAAAGTCCAGATCCGGCAGCAGGCGTAGCGTTCCATAGCCTCCGCGCGCACAGAAGATGGCATCCACATCGCTGCGGCCGAATAGTTCATTCAGGGCCTCGAGCCGCAACTCGTCCGGTCCCGCGAGGTAGCCCATCGCATCAATGTGTTCCGGCCCTTCGACGTGCAAGCCACGATCTCGGAGCGCGCTGAGCCCTTCTCGATATCGGTGAGGGTCGGGCGGGGCGCTGGCCGGGGCGATGACGGCGATTCGGCTGTTTCGGGTGAGCTTTGGTGGGAGTTGCACGTGGTCGAAAGGGTGGTGGGGGTGATGCCGTGAGGCGTGCAAAAAGATAGCTCTCCCGGATGGCCTGGCCTGCAGTTGTAGCTTTTCGAGCATGGCTATAGCACCTGCCGATCGGTTCTCGCGTCCGCGCTTCGACATGACCGTTTTCGACTCCAACTCACCCGTTCCGGCGCTGGCTCTGGCGTGCGTCCTCGCAATCGGTTTGGGGTCGACCGGTTGCGGCTCAAGCGAGGTGGCCTGGTCCGCGTCCGATGAGGCCCAGGGGGCGTGGTCGTCGGAGATCCAGCCCATCCTCTCTGCCCGATGTGGCACCTGCCACTCTGGTGCCGACCCTGCGGCCGGTCTCTCCGTAGAGTCGTGGAGCGCATTTCTCAAGGGCTCCGACTACGGTGAGGCGGTTATCGCGTACGCCCCGGATCAGAGTCTGGCGGTTCGTCTGCTCGAGCAGTTACCTGAGTCGCTTCCCGCGGGATATGCGTGGCAACACGGAACGCCTTTCGACGACTTCAGGCACGACCACTCGCTCCCTGCAACGGAACTCGATCGCCTGCGAGAATGGATTGCGCAGGGGGCCAAGGACGATGGCGGCAACGTGCCTTTTTCGGGCGAGCGCGAACGGGTCTTCGTTGCACTCCAGGACGCGGGCTTGCTCGCAGTGATCGATGTTGACGCGAAAGTAGTCGCGCGCATTATCGACTTTGAGGAGTATGGGGGACGAGCGGCTATTCCTCATGACACTGCCATTGAGCCCGACGGCTCCTATTTGTACGTCACTTTGATCGGTGCTCAAGGACTTCTGAAGATCGATGTCGCTAGCGGGGAAGTCGCGGGTGCGTTGGACGTTAGAAGCATCAATCCGACGTTCCGCCCCGGAATGCTGGCGATCGATCCCCACTCGAACCGGCTGTACCTCAGCCGATCTATCAGCGACTTGACGGGCGGGCGAAGCATCATCTTCGTCGATCGCGAGAACATGATGGGTGAGGAGGTGCTCGTGCCGTTCACGAGACCGCACCCGATCGGATTGGCGCGTGATGGCCGCTATGTCCTCTCCGGATCTCTAGCCGACAACCTCGTCGCCGCCATCGATGCGCAGACGTTCGATCTGACACCGCCCCTGCGGGTCGACGGCACGGCCACGCCACTACTTCATTACGACGTCGCGCCGGACGGCACGACTGCCGCCATCACCGGTCAACTATCGCACACGCTCTATCTGATCGACATCACCGATCCGCACTCGCTCAGCGTCGCGCATTCGGTGCCGGTCGGCGAGGAGCCCTGGTATCCAGCCTACACCCCGGACGGCCGGTTCGTGGTGGTGCCCAACCACCGTAGCAACACCGTTTCGCTGGTGGGTGTGGCGGAGGGAGAGGTCGTTCGCGAGATCGGTCACGACCGATTCGCGATGCCACACGCAGCAGCCGTCACTGTGGATGGTCGCTACATCTTCGTGAGTAACAGCAATCTGACACACGATGATGACCATGCACATGAAGCCGAATCACCAGACGAGCGACGGTATCAACCACGGTATCCGTTCGATCGAAGTGGGGACGGCGTCGTGGACAACCTGCAAACCGGACATGTAGCCGTCATCGAGTTCTCGTCGTCTGAGGTAGTGCGGATCATCGAATTGGAGGAGTTCCCCTCAGGAATGGCCATCTGGCCCAACGTGACCTCGCGTTGATGCGAATGCTTCGATCGTCCCTGTGCGCGGTGATCCTTCTGAGCGCGACGGCTTGCCAGAGCCAGGTCGCGCAGCAGCTCAATTTCGAGCGCGTGCTGTCCCCATTCGATGTCATTGGTTCGAATGGCCAGCCATACGCGCATCCCTTCTTCGGCGGGTTCGACAGCCCACGTCCCCAACTGGTCGATCTCAACAGTAATGGATTCCCGGACCTGGCCGTGCAGGAGGTCCAAGATCGACTGATCGTGTACCTGAATCGTGGCCACGGGGCGGCGGACTTCGTCTGGCAGAGCGACAACTGGCAGGATTTGGAGATCGGCTCGTGGTTTCGGTTTGGTGACGTCACGGGGAATGGGCTGCCGGATCTCCTCACCAACTACTCCCCGAGCACGGTCCGCCTGTACGCCAACGTAGGATCCGCCGACGCGCCACGGTTCGAGCTTGCGGCCGCGCCTCTCCTCGACACCGAGGGCCGGCCTCTGGTCGCCGAGGATCCGAATGTCCCCGCGCTGGCCGACATTGACGGTGACGGGCGTCTCGACCTGTTCATGGGCCAGGCCGATCGCGGCCACATCCGCTTCTACCGTCACACAGGCCTCGATGAAAGTGGACTACCGATGTACAAACTCGTGACAAACCGCTTTCAGGGAATCGAGATCTATGAGGCCAATCCGACCTGCGACCCCTATGCAGAGCCCCTCATTCCTCCCACGCCGGAGAGCGTCGGCGACAATTCGCGCGGCTCGTTGCACGGCGAGAACGCGCTGACCTTTGCCGATATCGACGGCGACGGCACTTTGGACCTGTTTTGGGGCGACTTCTTCACGGCGAGCCTCTATTACTTCCGAAATGAGGGATCCGCGGAGGAGCCCCGGATGCAGTTCGTCGCACCTCGGTTTCCGCTCGAGAATCCGCTTACCTCCGCGGGGTACAACGCCCCGTCCTTCGGTGATGTCGGTGGCACGGGCACGCTCGACCTGGTCATCGGAATCGTCGGCGGCTTTTGCTCCAGCACCGCCAATCTGATTGAGAACCTGTACCTGCTGGAGAACCGCGGGACGCCATCCGTGCCCGATTTCCAGGAGGCCACCGGTCGGTTAATTCATGGCGTCGACGTCGGACGAGTGAGCGCGCCGGTCTTCAGAGATCTGAATGGTGACGGCACGCTTGACCTGGTGATTGGCAGCGCCTACAACCCGCGCAAAGGAGGGCCGAGGCGAGGAAGCCTGTACGTCTATGCCAATGACGGCACGCCAGACGCACCCGCCTTGAGGTTTCTGGACGACGACTTTCTCTCGCTGGACGTCGACTTTTCCAACCACTATGCACCGGTGTTTGGCGATGTCACGGGGGATGGCAGGGACGAGCTGATCGTCGGCACCTTCGGGGGCCGCGTTTACATGATGCCCGACCGGTCGTTCGCCGGATCAGCAGAATTCGGCCCGGCCGAACCCATTTTGGACCCCATGGGCAACCGAATCGATGTCGGGCAGACGGCCTACCCCGCCGTCGGTGATGTCACCGGGGACGGGCGACTCGAGATGATCGTCGGATCGTTCCGGGGAAATGTCAGCCTCTTTCGAAGTGCTGGATCGCTCGGTGGCCCTACGTATGAGCTTGTGACCAGCGACCTGATCAGCGACGACCTGGGCCGTTTCACCGCTCCTCACCTGGCGGATCTAACCGGGGACGGTCGGCTCGAGCTTCTTGTCGGCACCGAGAGGCAGGGCTTGATCATTTATCAGAACGTGGGTTCCCCGACGGAGCCGCAGTTCGTCGAGATGCAGCGCATCGATGTCGGGCGGGCGCAGCTCACACCGACCACGGCAGATCTCAGGGGCACGGGACGGCTCGACATCGTCCTTGGCACACGTGGTGGTGGCCTGATCTTCCTGGAGAACCGCGGTACCCACTGACCTCTATGACGGCCTATTCCCCGCTCCAGAGCTGGCCGAGGTACGCGTGCAGGGCGAGCTGGATTTCCTCCTGCTTAGCTGCGCGGCGGTCACCGTCCACGTCGATGGGGCTCAGGCGGTCGTCTAGCCAGACCTCTAGCTCCCCGGATCGAAACACGTAGCGACCTTCGCTGTCGCGCACGAAGAAGAGCCCGTCCTCGTCGAAGTAATACGAGGTGTGCTCGACGCCGCGGGGTGACCTGTCGGTGCCCGTGGCCATCACCAGAACCGTTCGGCCGTCCTCGGTCCAGTGACGCAGTTGTTGTTGTGTTCCATCTTCGAGCGTAACCGAAACGTTGCGCCCGGCCCCGTAGGGCAAGCGCTCGTCCATGCGTTGTGCGGCAGAGATGGCCTGCTCGTGAGAGACCACCACCGTGTCGGCCGACGGCGGTCCGGCCGGTGTGGAGAGATCGTCCTCCGGGGGACCACCGCAC
>JBJHBB010000250.1:0-4403 GCA_050485265.1 Rhodothermales bacterium
TCCTCCTCCATGATGATCGCGTAGAGCGCCTTCGGGACGTCATCGGCGTGGAGGGCGGCCACGAGGCGCTCGTAGACGGCATCCGCCTGCTCGTCCTTCCCCCTCTTTCGCAGCCGGTCGATGTGGTTCTCGATGAGCTGGTCCGCCCGGTAGCGCATCTTCGACGCCTTGTCGTCGATCATCGGGTCGTTGAAGGCGTCGACGTGGCCGCTAGCCTTCCAGACGGTCGGGTGCATCAGGATGGCCGCATCGACCCCCTCGATGTTGTCGTGGCGGTAGACCATCGCCTCCCACCAGCGCCGGGTGACGTTGCGCTTGAGCTCCGTGCCGAGCGGGCCGTAGTCGTAGGCCGCGCCCAATCCCCCGTAGATCTCGGAGCTCTGGAAAATGAAGCCGCGTCGCTTGGAGAGCGAAACGATGGTTTCGAGGTCGGTCATCGGGAGGATGGGGCTGCGCGGACGGGACGGGTGGCCAACGATAGCGACGGACGGTCCACGAGTACTCGAAATCCAGGGCAAATCGCCGGCATGGCGGGGCGATTAACTTCGCCTCACCGTGACCCAGATGCCAACGAACGTAGTCGCCGACCCACCCGCGCGAGCCGAGACCCGGCCTCGGGCGCTCGTACGTGCCATCCGGCCGCACCAGTGGACGAAGAACCTCCTGCTCTTCGTCCCTCTGCTCATGGCGCACCGCCTGGGCGAAGTGGAGGTCTGGCTGGCGGCCGTCGTCGGCTTCGTGGCCTTCAGTCTATGTGCGTCCTCGGCGTACGTGCTGAACGACCTGGTCGACCGCGAAGCTGACCGGGCACATCCCACAAAGCGGACACGGCCCTTCGCAGCGCAAACCCTGCCTGCCACCTGGGGATGGGTTGCCGGCCCGACGCTGCTCGCTGCGGGAGTAGTCATCGCCGTGGTCCTGCTGCCGTCCGCCTTCACGGGCGTACTGGGGATCTACGTACTCGCCACCGTCGCCTACTCGCTCGTACTCAAGCGGCTTCCGATGGTGGACGTAATCGTGCTCGCGGGCCTCTACACGCTGCGGCTGTTTGCAGGCGGCGCGGCAACCGGCATCCCCGTATCACACTGGCTCCTGGCGTTCGCCATCTTCTTCTTCCTCTCGCTCGCGCTGCTCAAGCGCTACACCGAGCTGCGTGGTCTGGAGGCTATCGGAGGCCTGTCGGCGCCGAACCGAGGTTACGTGGTCGAGGATATGGCACTACTCCGCTCGGCTGGACCTTCGGCAGGCATCATCTCGGTCTTCGTCCTGGCACTGTACGTAACAAGCCCCGAGGTCATCGTCCTGTACGCGCGGCCGACGCTGCTGTGGCTCGTCGGCGGCCTCATGCTCTTCTGGGTGCTGCGGGCGTGGATGCTCGCGCACCGAGGAGAGATGGACGACGACCCCGTGCTGTTCGCGGCCCGCGACGGCGTTAGCTACGTCGTTGGCGGGTTGATCGCCATCACACTTTTCTTTGCGGCCGGATGAAGCGGCGTATCACCTCCTGGGGACGTTTCGCAGAGGTCGAGCATAGCGCGATCATCGACATTTCTCCTGATACGAAAGCGCTCGAGGTCCCTCTTGGCGCGCCGCTCCTCCCCTTCGGCATGGGCCGGTCTTATGGGGATGTCTGCCTGAACGAGGGAGGTGCCCTCCTTCGAACGACGCGCCTGAACCAGCTTCTGGCGTTCGATCGCGGCACGGGGGTCATCCGCGTGCAGGCCGGGATGACCATCCAGGACCTCCTGTCGATCATCGTGCCCGCGGGCTGGTTCATCCCGGTATCACCAGGCACGCAATTCGTGACCGTGGGCGGCGCGATCGCGAACGATGTCCACGGCAAGAATCACCACAGAGACGGGACGATCGGCAGGTTCTTGCAATCCTTCGAACTGTGGCGCTCGGACGGCGAACGACTCGAATGTTCGCCAGGCCAGAACGACGAACTCTTTACCGCGACTATCGGAGGACTCGGGCTGACGGGCCTGATCAGTCAGGTCGAGATTCAGCTGAGGCGAATTAGCAGCCGCAAGGTTCTGCAGCGCACCACCCGCTTCGACTCACTCATCGAGTTCGCCGAACTCAATGATGAGGCCTGCGCACGCTCGCAGTACACCGTCGACTGGATCGATGCCATGGCGCCGGCGCGGTCGCGTGGCCGCGGACTGTACCTGGAGGGGGACTTTGCGCGCAGCAACGGCGCCGACCTCCATCGCACCCGTCCCTCCGCGCGGCTCAAGGCGCCGATGCGTGTCCCGGGACTCGTGATCAACCGGGCCAGCGCCAGGGCGTTCAACGCAGCGTACTGGCGCCGCCAGCGATGGCGGACCGTTGCCCGGACCGTCGACTACCAGCGGTTCTTCTACCCCCTCGACGCCATCGCAAACTGGACCCGACTCTACGGCGCCGGCGGGTTCTTCCAGCACCAATCCGTCGTGCCAATGGCCGACGGACTTGCCGTGGTCGACGCTCTGCTGCAGCGCATCTCGGCTTACAAAGCCACGGCGCCGCTCGCCGTGCTGAAGACCTTCGGTGAGCTTCCATCGCCCGGACTGCTTTCCTTCCCCAGACAGGGTCTTACGCTCGCCGTTGACATCGCCAACGACGGCGAAACAACGCGCCGACTCCTGCGCGACCTCGACAGCATCGTTGCCAGTGCCGACGGGCGAGTCTACCCCGCCAAGGACGCCTCGATGACCGGTGAGCACTTTCGGGCGTGGTATCCGGAGTGGGAGCGTTTCGCGCGCTCGATCGACTCACGCTTCTCGTCCTCATTCTGGCGACGGGTCACGGGCTGACCAGCCTCCCGCGCTACATCAGGCCCCGCTCGGCCAGCGACGTGTGGCCCGTGCCGGCGATGATGATGTGGTCGTGCACCGGAATACCCATCACCTTGCCGGCCTCGATCAGCTGACGGGTGACGGCCACATCCTCGCGACTGGGCTCAGGATTTCCTGACGGGTGGTTATGAAGGCAGATCACGGCGGCGGCATTCTCGAGGATGGCTCTCTGGAAGACCGCGCGAGGCTCGACGATGGACGCCGCCAGCCCACCCTCGCTCACGGTGTAATCCCCGATGATCACGTTCGCAGTGTTCAGGTGCACGACGACGAACACCTCGCGCTTGAGGTCGCGGAGTTGAGGACCGTACACGGCGGCCACGTCGGCCGGGCAGGTGACCTGGATTCTCTTCTCCCTCCCGCGTTGCGCCTCCACCCGGCGGCCGATCTCGAAGCAGGCCATCAATTGCACCGCCTTCGCAGGACCGATTCCGACGACGCGCTCGAGCTGCTGTCGCTCCCGAGCACTCAGCGCTTCCAGGGAGCCATACGCCCTGACGAGCGCCCGACCGAGCTGCACGGCAGACAGGCTTCCTTCCTTCGTCCGTGTCCCGTTTCCGAAGATGAGCGCGATCAACTCGGCATCGGTCAGGGCGGTGGCGCCCCGGGTCATGAGCTTCTCGCGAGGGCGCTCCTGCTCGTCCCACTCACGGATCGGAACGGAATAGCGGATGTCTGGCTCCGCAGGTCGGATGGGTTCCATGGCGACGGCCGTTTCCTTCACCAGACACACAGAGGACCGAAAGTGCAACCAGTCGGCAGAAAAAAAGGGGCACGGACCGGTGTCCGTGCCCCTCCTTAGCGACGTTTCAACTGCTAGAGCTCCGGAATGAGCTCGTTGAGCAGGTGGACGTTGTCCGGGCTCGACTGGATGTGGCGGATCAATGCCTGCATGGCCTCCACGGGATGCCGCGAGTTAAGCGCTCGCATTAGCATGTTGTGGTAGTGCAGCATCTCCTCGCCGATCAGGCGCTCGATGTTCCGGGTCCCGCTCTTGCGGAGGTTGATCGCGGGGTAGATGCGTTGATCGGCCAGCTCGCGGTCGAGCACGATCTCGGCATTACCGGTGCCCTTGAACTCCTCGAAGATCACGTCGTCCATGCGGCTGCCGGTCTCCACCAGCGCCGTGGCGATGATCGTGAGGCTCCCGCCGTGTTCGATGTTGCGTGCCGCGCCGAAGATCTTACGCGGCATCAGAAGCGCGCGTGCGTCGAGGCCGCCCGACATGGTGCGACCTGAATTGCCGCCCCAGAGGTTGAACGTCCGGCCCAGGCGCGTCAGCGAGTCGAGCAGCAGCACGACGTCCTGGCCCTTTTCGACCAGTCGCCGGCAGTACTCAAACGCCATCGTGGCGACGCGAATGTGGTTGTCCTCCTGGTAGTCGTTCGAGGAGGCAAAGACCATGGCCTCGGTGGTGCGCTTGAAGTCCGTCACCTCCTCCGGGCGCTCGTCGATCAAGAGCGCGACGAGCTGCACCTCCGGGTGATTCTGTGCCATCGAGCGCGCCATCTGCTTGAGGATGACCGTCTTTCCGGCTCGCGGCGGCGCAACGATCAGCGCACG
>JBJHBB010000251.1:0-4382 GCA_050485265.1 Rhodothermales bacterium
CCCTTGAACTCCTCCCGGCGTTCGAGTGCCCTGAGCAAGAGCTCCTGTGCCTCCGGATCCTCCGACTCCCCTGCCGCGATCACCTGGAGGATTTCGAACGCAACTTCTCCGATCGGTTCTTCTGAGACGAGACGTGACCGTGCCTGAGCCGCGTTCATATCAACTCCTGGGCATGCCTGAGGCCATCGTGCATTTCGTTCACGAGCGTAGCCTTGTCGGCTATTGGCAGCAGGAAGAGGCAGACCCGCACCGGGATCTCGGGGAGCTTCTCGCTGAACGATTCCCAAGCTGATTCCAGTTCGGTCGTGAACTCGGTCACGTACGCCTCGGATACCTCTATGTGGGATCCAACAGCGGGGCTCTCATAGGTGAGCAGAACAGGGATACACAGCCGCGTAAACACCTCATCCATCGATCGTTCCCGAGCGACGAGAGCTCGGAGGCTCTCCGCATGCGCCCATTCCCCGTCGAGCTTGTTGCGGATGGCCACAAACTCATCACGTAGAAAGTCGATCTGGCTGTGCGCTTGAAGCTCAGCTGTGACGTCTCGAATCGCGTCCCCAAGATCCTTGTAAAACTTCACCTCACCGAGCCAGAGTTCGAGACCATCGTCGACCTCCAAGACGTGAACGGCGTCGAACCCCTTTACCCTATCGTTCCTTGAGTCCTTGAAGTAGATCTTCGAGATCGCAGGAAGGGTGCCGATGTGCTGGCGTAGGAGGAGATGCAGGAGAATCTCACCGAACTCACCGCGCCGCTGGAACTTGGCCGATTCATAAACGGCCCGGGCGGACTCTGCGACCTTGACCACCGCATCGTCGGCAGTCAGATCGCGCCATTCAGAGTACTTGAGCGCAAACTCAGGGAGCCATTGGAGGGTGTGACGGGCTAGCTCACGGCACCGCCAACGGCCTCCCTCATAGCCGGCGCATGCCCCAATGAGGGCGGGCTCAGGGGTCAGTCTATCAACCCTGATCTCGAGAAATGGATTGGGCATGGGTTTGGTCCTGAATCCTCAGCGGTACGCCGCCACACTGCGGTCTAACTACTGTTTGGAGCGCGCCACCGTCGTTGTTCACCAGAGAATGCGGTCCAACTCTTCGTTGGCACCTGCTCAGCGGCAGTGCGAGTTGGTGCGTCGTGAGTCACTGTCATATAGCGCTGCCTGGGTGGCCGCGACCCTATAGCGCTTCTAATCGTGCCTCTATGAAGCGTGCGCCATGCTCCTTCTTGGCCACCTCCTCCTGGATGCTCCGTTGAAACTGTGCATCTCCTTCTGTGAGAGAAGTCAGTGGCACCGACTCGGCGTGCTCCTTGCCCTCTTCATCGTAATAGCGGATGACGACCTGGAATCGCATATGGCCTTCTCCTGCAAATGGGGCACGATCTACATAACGCCTCGGGCGTAACCTGCGCCCGCCGAAGGCGGGTGACAGGTTCACGCCCTCGTTGTACAGTGCCGACAACCTACTCCCGGCGGACAGGGCGGTCGCAACCCGCGTACAACCTGTGAAGAGAGGATCGCGGGTAACGTTCCAAGGTGCCCGACCTGCCGAAAGCATGTCCCAAAGCGAAGCGGAGGGTAAGGGCGCTTGGGCGACCGCCGCGGCAACCAGTGGTTACAAGGCGCTGCGCTCCGAGCCTTCCAAGCGTCCAAGTCGTCGCCTAAGCAGAATCTAAACACGCTCGCTCTCGCTGTTGTGCCGCCAGCACTCTACCTGCCTGTGCTACCTGTACTTACAGCGTGCCACGCGACACCCGAGAGAACTTGCTCTGACGCCGTTGCCCTGAGGGCGTCCAAGGCTGCCTTGAGCTCCGGGCCCTTCGCGATCTGGTCCGTGGCGCCGAGGTCGTTGAACGCGTCGACCACCCTCTTGGTGCACGCGTCGATGGTAGACCTCTTCACCTCAGACTCGGCCACCTCTGCCAGCTTACTCAGGCTAGGGACGGCTTCGCCGGTCAGGTCTCGAGCAACCTCGAGCGCAACGTAGAACCGCAGGTTGTTGCGGTCCTTGGATTCCAGCGCGTCGATACCCTTTAGATGGTTCTCGACGAGCCGCACGATGCGAATGCAAGCGAGGTAGACGGCAATCGGGTGGTCGGGGTTGAAGAGGCGAGCGTAGTCGGCTTCGCGCTTGATCAATGACGAAGGTCGCGCGCGCGCCGTGTCCGGCCGTGCGAGAATGATCGCCATAAGAGCCTGCGCCATCTTCGGGATACCGACGATGTCTGCAATCGGCTTTCCGTCGTTCTTGTAGTAGTTCTTGCGGCGATCGTAGAAGACCCCCTTCGACTTTAGGTAGTCCTCGATATCACGCTGGATCTTGTCCGTGGCCTTTAGAGACGCCGGCGGGATATAGGTCTGACTATTCGTAGCTTTGATGATGCGGTCCCGCGACTCGTCGACTTCGGGCACAATCACTCTCAGCAAGACGAGCCGAGGATCGGCGGCGTCCCCGCCGGCAGAGAAATGCTCAAAGATCTGTTGGGACGTCTGTAGGCCGTTGACGATTTGAGGGTGCTCAACGGTCAGCGCTTTTCCACTCTGCGTTGCCTGAGTGGCGATAACCGTGATGCCGTTGTTCAACCACCAGAAATCTTCGGACCCCTGGGCGGACAGGGAGTCACGAATCTCTTTGTTGACCTCGGTTTTCCCCTGGTAGTCGCGAACGTTGGACTCGAACAGCCCGGATCTCAATGCACCGTTCTCGTCGGTAATGAACGAGTTCAGATCGGTCAGCTTCACCAAGCAGATGTATGCGACGGCACCGGACGCGCTGATGGGTGACTCGGCAAGCCTCAAGGTGAAGGACTGCTTCGGCTGACGTCGCGCTAGTTCGAGAAGTTCGGTAGCTCCGAGAAACTCAAAGTCCGTTTCCGCTGACGAGAAGAGCGCAGGGATCTTGGTCTTCAAGTCCTGCGCCTTTGCTTTCGTATTTGGATGGACCTCCGAACCGAGGGACGCGTAGACGAACCGGACCATGAGAGTAGGGAAGTTCCCGGCAAGCGCAGTGTACGCCTCCCGGAACACGTTCACCGCGCCGATCAAATCGTTGCTATACCGCGACTTGAACTCACCAGTGTCCTTACTGAGGTCCAAGAGGTGTTCGGTGGCAGCAGCCAGTTTATTGATGGGCTCCTCACCAAAGCCGTTGGAGCGCTTAGCCTGCATGATGACGAGCTCCAGCGCGACGTTCTTTCGAAGGGAATCGAGGTCCGAGTCCTCCCGAACGAGTTCGCCGTTCGCGAAGAGCCAGAAGCCGTCGATGCCCCCATCGTTCGCGCCTCCGATCAACCCCGAAGTAAGCTCGTCGTAGGACAAACCATGATCCTTCAGGAGTTCCTCTCCGACGAACAGCTCGAAGAACTCGGAGTCGGTAGAATCCGGTGAGATCCCTGCCTTCCGCTGGTCGAGGATCTGCTGAAGGAGTACCGGGTCGTTTGCTGGCATTGGTCCTCTGAAGGAGGTGGTCGAGCTTCGGTTTAGGAGGCACATACGCCTTGGCTTACCGACCGGACCGATGCGTGCGGAATCCGACTCCGCACTTCGGTAGGCCTACGGCTGCGCCGGAATCTCCGAACCTGCGTAGCGCTACCGCTCACGCGCAACCGGCACCCACGTCAGAGTCGGTGGGGTCATTCTCGCTACGCCGTGTGACACGGTCTTGCCGAAGCGGTCGGCATGCCAATCGCAGGCTCTCCTGGATGCTGTACTCGCGCTGTATAACGTCTATTCCATCGCGCCACGCGCCTCGATCTGGTGCTGGGGCGGCGGAACCATTGCCTGCACTCGCCGCAGTTAACGAGAACCACTCCGGCACCGGCAACGATGCCACTCTATCGGTTTCATCGCAAGGAACACGCCCACCGACCGGCTTTTCCCGAAGGCCCGCGCGGGGTGTCCCCGGGTCCACCCCCGCACGCCGGAGCGGACCACCTTCGTGGGGCCTTGGCCTTGCACCTTCGAAGGCTCCGAGTGCGAGGGTGGTCTCGCCGCCTTCGCTCAGGCCGAGGAGGTGATGGCCGGGATCTTGGCGTGGTACTCCACGGCGGCCCCTGTCATGCCATCCCGGCGGCCATGCACGTCTGGGGACCCGAGCGGATCCAGCGAGAACGTCGGGCTAGAACGGCGTAGGCCCGACAACCGAGGAAGGCAGGAAACCTGAGCCGGCGGCCGCGCTCCATGTCGTTCGCCACCCGCCCCTGGACTCGGGGTCCGACCCTACCTCGACTCCCACCGGTTTCAACCGCTCTGAGCGCACTTCACTCGGAGGACGATGATACGAGGGCGAAGGGGCGGAACGCGGGAGTCCCCCCGCGACGCGTCCTCGAGGCTGCCGGCCCTGAGCGGCGTGCGGACGACGTCCAGCCAAAGTTGGACA
>JBJHBB010000252.1:0-4361 GCA_050485265.1 Rhodothermales bacterium
CGGTCGGTAAAGAGACAAAGGCCAACGCGGTCGTTGTTTCGAACTGCGCTCAGGGCCAGCACCGCGCACAACTCCGCGGCCATTTCGCGCTTGAGAACGTCACCGGATCCGAAGGACTCACTGGCCGAAGCATCGACCGCCAGGATCAACGTCTGCTCTCGCTCCTCCTCGAACACCTTCACGTACGCCTCATTCAGTCGGGCGGTTACGTTCCAGTCAATTGTGCGGACATCATCTCCGAACTGGTACGGACGCACCTCCGCAAACTCGATCCCACGCCCTCGAAACGCCGAGTGGTACTCGCCCGCGAACATGTCCTGAACGAGCCCTCGCGTGCGAATCTCCAGCCGGCGGATCTTTCTGTAGAGTTCCTCGGGGATCATCCGGATGCTTCGATGCGAAGAGGGTGAGGAAGGTACGTCGTCGCCCGTGCCGGCCCACCGCACCCGGTATCTTGCAGCCTCCAGCCGAACTGCCATGTCCGTCCGCTTCGCCGTCATCGTCTTCCCGGGGTCGAACTGCGATCACGATGCCTACCATGCCGCCAAGCACGTCCTTGCGCAGGACGCACGCTTCGTGTGGCACAAGGAGGAGTCGCTCGGGGAGGTCGATGTCGTGATCGTGCCGGGTGGATTCTCGTACGGCGACTACCTGCGGGCGGGTGCCGTCGCACGATTCTCACCGATAATGAAGGACGTCGTACGGTTTGCCCGTGATGGTGGTCTGGTGATGGGCATTTGCAATGGCTTTCAAGTGATGTGTGAGGTCGGTTTGCTTCCTGGCGCACTCGGCCGAAACACGTCGCTGCGGTTTGGCTGCAAGGATGTCTGGCTCAAGGTCGAGAACGTAGCCACGCCCTTCACGCACCAGGCCGGCGAGGGTCAGATCGTGAAGATCCCCGTGGCCCACGGCGAGGGCCGCTACGTCGCCGACGAAGAGACCCTGGACGAACTGGAGCGGTCTGGCCGAGTCGTCTTGCGGTACGTCAATGAGCAGGGGCAGCGGGCACCGGGTGCCAATCCGAACGGCTCGGATCGCGACATCGCGGGCATTGTGAACGAGGAGGGGAATGTCCTGGGGATGATGCCTCACCCCGAGCGTTGCGTCGAATCCTTGCTCGCGCACGGGACGGATGACGGGCGCGTCATCTTCGATTCGGTGATCACGCACCTCCGCGCCGAACTGGCAGTCTGACCGCGCTTTCGTGCCGACTCCGGGGTGCTCGCCCGGTCGGGGTAGGGCACAAATACGGTAGCAGTGAACCATCTGCCCGTTAGGTAGTAGGAGGCTACCCGTCGGATGACCTAACCGGCGAAAGACAAGGCATCAGGTTGCCGCCAGGCCCGGGTCCCCCGACGGTCCCCCCAATCACTAGCACATCTCAACTCAAATGAATACGTCCATCATGAACGGTGTGCGCCTTCGCGGCGCGCTTCTACTGCCGGCACTGTTGCTTTTTCTGGCTGCGTGTGACTCGGCAGATCCCATATCGCCCACAGAGGTGACAGTCCAGGGCAAGGTCACTACCAGTGACTCGTACGCCGAGGAGCCCTCCGCGGAGGAGCCCGCGGAGAATGCCACCGTCAGAGCCGCGGCCGTGTCCGGCACCGAGCTCCAGTGGTTTGACGCCACTGCCACGACCGACGCGCAGGGTGAGTTCACCCTGACGATCGACAACCGCCCGGAACCGATTCTCATTCAGGCCGAGACTGAGGATGGAATGCGGGTCGCGACCGTCATCGAGGCCAACGCCGGTGAGTCATCGGCTAATCTGACCGTCCCCCCGCTGAACGTACAGTCGACCGCCGCCTCCGACATCTTCCTGGCGGCCCGTGGTGATTACCCGAGCACCACAACCGCCGACGTGATGCTGCACGTGACGCCGGCAGTGGCGATGATCATCGGCGAGGGTGAGGTTGAGACCAGCGACGCAGGCCGCGCGATCGGTGCCGCAGTCACGGCTGAAACAGTGTTTGCATCTGGAGCCGGCGAGAGCGCCATTTCCAGCGCGGTCGTTAACGCACGCCGCGCGGCATATGCGGACTTGCGTCACGAGCTTGCGGCAGCGGGCTCGGCGTCGGCGCGCATGGCCGCACTCGACAACTTCTTCGAGGCCTACACGCGTGCCTACATCGAGGCCGGTGCGAGCGCGCTAGTCGCTGCGCGCGCAGCTGCTACTGCTGCCCGGGCGGCGACCCACTTTTCGGGCGACCTCTCCGCCTCGCACGAGTTCGACCTGACGCACCAGGCCCAGTTGGCCGCCGCCAAGTCGGCGGCCCTGGCCGTCGAGGCCGAGTTTGAGGCCGCCGGCGCGTCTGCGGCTACGATGCAGGCTCTTACGATCGCACACAACGAGATGATGACGGCGCTCAAGGCGGCCACGAGTGCTGCCGCCATGGCGGACGCAATGGCGGCCTACAGCGCACAGGTCCAGGCTGAGCTGGCTGCTGAGCTCGACGTACCGGAGTCGACGGTCAGTGCCGCCATCCAGTCGACGGCCGCCGCGCAGGCAACCCTCGACTCAGCCATCTCGGTGGCGGGGACGGCCGGCGCGATCGCTGACGCCTACGCCGCCTACTACGAAGCCGCCTACGCAGCCGCGGAGTCGGCACTTGGCGTCGAGGGCTCGTTTGGTGCGAACGTGGTCACAACGATCGCGATGTTCTAAACAACGCCTGCCTTCCGAGGCGACAAGCAGGGCGGTGCGGCTTCGGCCGCGCCGCCCTTACTTGTTCTCTGCGATCTCGAGTCGATCGGCCGCAGCCTCCCATCGTCGCAGCAAATCCTTCAGCTCCTTCTCGACGTCACCGAAGGCCGCCATCGCCTCGTCGAACGCCTGGCGATCGTTGTACAGTTGCGGATCGGCGAGGCGCCTCTCGAGGTCGGCCTTCCGGCTCTCTGTCTTCTCGATATCGGACTCGATCCGCTCGACGTAGCGCTGAAGCAGGATCGGATCGGTGATTTCGTTCGGGTCTGCGCCCTCCTGCAGAGCGCGGTAGAGGCGGTTGCGCTGTTCTGCCTCGGCGCGTTTTTGCTCCTTCGACTTTGGTCCCGCGTCGGTGTCGGGTGTGATCGGACGGCCGTTTCCTGCGCCATCCCCACTGACCGTGGCCAGTGGGGAGGGTTGAGTCTGGGGAAGGGCGTCGTGCCGGGGCGCGACCTGAGCTAGGTAGTCCGAATAGGCTCCTTCGTAGGTCTTCACCGTGCCGTTGCCGGCGCGCCAGACGCGTGTGGCCACACCGTCCAGGAAGTGGCGGTCGTGGCTCACCACCACGAACGTCCCCGAATACTGTCGAAGCGCCTCCACAAGGACGGACTTTGACGCCATGTCCAGATGGTTGGTGGGCTCGTCCAACAGGAGGAAGTTGGCCGGCGAGAGCAACGTTCTGGCGAGGGCCAGTCGGGAGCGCTCGCCTCCCGAGAGGACGCTGACCGGTTTGAATACGTCGTCCCCATTGAATAGAAACGCGCCCAGTAGGGTTCGTAGCTGCGTCTCGGAGTGGCCGCGCGCCACCTGGCGCAGGGCGTCGAGCACGGACACGTCTGAGGGGAGCGTCTCGGCTTGATGTTGCGCGAAGAAGGCCTTCTCGACCGCATGGCCGGGCTCCAGCGTGCCGTCGAACGGCTCCTGGCCGTCCAGCATGCGCATGAGCGTTGACTTGCCCGCTCCATTGGGCCCGATGAGCGCCACTTTGTCTCCCCGCTGAATCTCGAGCGGCCCGGTTTTTCGAAACACCTCGACGCGGCCGTTCTCCGAATCGTAGGTCTTCGAGAACTGGGAGATCGACAGGACTGTGCGCCCGGATCGGGGCGGCTCGGGGAATCGGAATCGGATCGAGGCCTCCTCGGGTGGGGGAGGGGCGATCCGCTCGAGCTTCTCCAGGTACTTGACGCGGCTCTGCACCTGCTTGGCCTTACTGGCCTTATAACGGAAGCGCTCGATGAAGCGCTCGGTCTGGCCGATCTCGCGCTGTTGGTTGTCGAAGGCCTGCCTTTGAAGCTGCCTCCGTTCGACGCGCTCCTTCAGGTAGAACGAGTAGTTCCCCGCGTAGGGAGTGACCTTGCCGGCGTACAGTTCAGCGGTGTGGGTCGTCATTCGGTCCAGGAAATATCGGTCGTGACTGACCAGAACGACGGCTCCCGGGTAGCTGCGGAGATACTCCTCCAGCCACGCGATGCTCTCGATGTCGAGGTGGTTCGTCGGCTCGTCCAACAGTAGCGCCGACGGTCTCCTTAACAGGAGTCGCGCGAGGGCGACACGCATTCGCCAGCCACCCGAGAACGTGGCGAGAGGGCGCTCCAGGTCTTCCTGTGTGAAGCCGAGACCGTGCAAGACGGTTTCCGTGCGCGGCTGAATCATG
>JBJHBB010000253.1:0-4340 GCA_050485265.1 Rhodothermales bacterium
ATCTTCGATGGGTGATAGGAATGCGGCCCTAAGATAGCGGGGCAGGGGCAGCGCCGCGGAGCACGCCGCTCGCACCGTCGGGCGCCCGCCCGCGATCCTGCAGAAGCTTCACAGGATTGCCGGCAACGAATTAGGCGGCCGCGTGCCAGTCGTCCACGACTGCGGTGATGATCACGTTGGCCGGCGTAGGTGGGGCTCCGGGTGCCGCGCTTTCGTCCATGAGTTGCTCCACGACGGCGCCTTCCTTGGCCACCATCACCACGTCCCCAATGCCTGCATCAAACTTGGGGTCCAGGGCAAGCAGGTCTTTCGCACCGACCCGCCGCCCCGCAAGGTCTATGGGGTGCACGACCAGCAGCTTGCCCTCGCGGAGCCGCTCGTGCTTGCGCGTAGAGACCACGGTACCTGTGACGATGCAGAGTTGCACGATGAAACTGAACGTTTGCTAAGGGAAGGATTATGCGTGCGGTGTACGAACAGGCTAAGTCAAGGCGTAATATTGTTCACCACGAAGCGCGTCGTACCTCAGGGTGCGATGCGAACTCCCATCCACACCACATCCAACACGTCCATGTACAGCACCCGCGGCATCGAGGCGGTGGCGACTATCACCGAGCTTCGTTCGAAGACCAGTGAATTGATCGACCAGGCCAAGGAGATTCAGACAGGGATCCTCATCCAGAAGAACAACGACCCCTTCGCAGTGCTCATCTCGTATGAGCGCTATCTGGAGCTGATCCAGTCCGAGAAGAAGGGCCGGCGCTAGGTCGCTCATCAGCGCCGCTCTCCGAGGAGTTGTTTCAACTCTTCGACACGGCGCACGATCTTCTCTCTTTCGAGCATTCTATGCTGCTCGGGGAGGAGCGCTCTGCTGGTACATTCCATCACGGCCACGAGCGTCTGAAGCTCGACCTCCAGCGGGTACGTCGGGGGGATGAAGTCCTCCACGACGGCCTGCAAGAGGTCGGGCGTCACCGCCTCCTGCCCCTCGGCGGCGGCGCGGAACTTCGCCCGCGTGAAGAGGGCTTCCATGTCGGCCCCGCTGAGGGTCCGCTCGCCGTTAAGCAGGACTTCGGGGATGTCCTCCATGGCAAGGTCCACTTTCGTTCGACGCATCATCACCGCAAGTAGCTCCTCGCGAGCCTCCCGCGTCGACGGGTAGAACAGGCCGATGTGTTCCTCGGCCCGGCCCTGCCGCTTGAGGTCGACCGGCATCAGGTCGGGTCGGGCGGTCAGGAGGAACCAGATGATCTTGCCGCGATAGCGCGTGTCGCTCATGGCCTGGGCGATCTGGGAGAACACTCGATTCGAGACGCCGGAGTCTCCTTGCGCGTTGCGGTCGCCGAGCGCTGCGTCGGCCTCGTCGATCATCACCGCAACCGGGTTCATGGCGCGGAGCAGGTTCAGGATCTTCTCCAGGTTGCCCTCGGTGACGCCCTGCCACTGACTGCGGAAGTTCTTGAGCATCACCATCGGAATCCCGATGTCGCCTGCGAAGCACGTGATCAGGAACGTCTTGCCCGTGCCCACGGGCCCGGCAACCAGGTAGCCCATCGGCATCACGTCGGGCCGGTTGTTCTTGAGCGCGGTCGCGGCGTCGCGGAGGTGGCGCTTGGCCTCGGCGTGTCCGGCCACCATGTCCAGGTCGAAGTTGGTGTGCACGAACTCGAGCAGTCCGTACGCTTCGGCCTCGATGAGCTCCTTCTTCCGCTGATGGAGCCTCTCGTAGGTCAGCGGCCGGCGGTTCTCCAGGATGTCGGCCAGCAGCGTGCGAAGCTGCACGAATCCCAGCCCCGCAGTGTGCTGGGCGAGTGCTTTCACCGACACGGTCGAAAGCTCGTCGAAAGCCTTTCGTGAGGCGGCGTCCTCATCGCCTAGCATCCACTCGACGAACTCGAGCCGGGATTCCTCCCCGGGAATGGGGATGGTGATCTCCTCGGTGAAGGGGCTCTGGATGAGGTGCCGGTTGAGGTCGTTAAGGTTCTCGGCGACCAGCACCAGCGTGAAGTCCGCCTGCAGGAACAGCGGGTCGTGGCTCCACTTCTGCAGGAATACGAGCGCGTTGCGATCCTCGGACGAGGCCGCCCCGCCCTCGAACATCGGCACGATCGTGTCGGCGTAATCGATGATGAGGGCGATCCGCTTCCCGTCGGCGATCCGCAGGCGGAGGTAGTTCTCCAGGAGCGCGAACACGCGGACGGGGTCCTTCGGAAGGCGCTGCTGGTAGTCGGTCCCAAACAGCGTGTCGTAGCCAGACAGAGCCCGGTTGAAATCCTTTTTCGCACGTCCATCTGCGAAGTGGATTCCCGACGACCTGTCGTAGAAAATCACCAGGTCCCGTCCCGCGAACAGGTCCCCCGCCAGGAAGTCACGAAGCGACACGTAGGTCCGCGCTCCGTCCTCGTCCTCGGTCGGGATGAGATCACGCACGTCGCCGTGCAGGATGAACTGGTTGAGCGTCTTGGTGAAGTACCGCCGGGCGAGCGTCTGCGCCCATTCCGGGTAGTGCGCGATGTACGCCGCGAGCGGATCGCTGCCGTTGCGGTCCTGCGGCGATATGGCAGTGTCGGTCTTGGACATATTGGGGATGCGTGCGTCGGGCGAGCGGAATATAGACGGGCCGCCACCGGGGCCATGGCTATTATTGCAGCCCTTCGCCAACGGACCGCCAAACCTGCATGATCGACTGGCTGACGCAGCCCGAGGCGTGGCTTGCGCTGGCCACGCTCATCGGCATCGAGCTCGTGCTGGCTGTCGACAACCTGCTGTTCATCTCGATTATCTCGGCACGTCTTCCCGAGGATCAGCAGGTCAGGGCCAGGACTTTCGGCCTCGCCTTCGCATGGGTCACGCGCATGATCCTGCTGCTGGGCGTCGTGTGGGCGGTGGGGCACACGGCCGTCCTGTTCGCGATTTTCGGCTTTTCGGTGACGATCGAGGTTCTGCTGCTCGTAGTGGGAGGGGCATTCTTGATCGGGCGCAGCACCTATGAGATCCACCAGCGAATAGAGGGGGAGACGGACGACACGCAGATCTATCGGCGCAGCGTGACGTTCTGGAGCGTGGTCATCCAGATCGGTCTGCTCGACATGGTGTTCTCACTCGATTCGGTGTTTACGGCAGTGGGAGTCACGCGTAGTCTTCCGGTGATGATGATCGCGGCCACGGTGGCGATCGGGGCGATGATGCTGTTCGCGACGCCCGTCGCCCGCTTCGTCAATCGCACGCCGACGCTCCGGATGCTGACCCTCGCGTTCCTGATTTTGATCGGGGTGAACCTGATCGCTGAGGGGATCGGGCAGTACATCCCCCGCGGCTACATCTATTTCGCGATGGTATTCGCGCTCTTCGTGGAGTTTCTGAACCTTCGCGCCGAGCGGCGCCGGAAGACCCCGCAGTGATGTTGCCGCAATGCTGCGAGCGGCGGCATTAGCTTGGAATCAGGGCTCTGCCAACATCCTCATGCACTTTTTGAAGCTGTCCGGACTGGTCCTCGCGCTCACGCTGATGGGCTGCTCGGGTGTTGGGACCGATCGGTTGGTCGACTCCCGGCAACCCGCGCCGCTTGCCATTCCGGACACAGGCTACGCTGACGGTCCGGCCTCTCGTGGCGGCACCGGCCGCTTCTACATGGGCCGGGAAATCGCGCGCATCATGGGGCACGAGGGCGCGGCATGGCTCGAGCGACCCGATCGCGCCGAGACGGAGATGCCAGACGCCGTCGTGGACTCGCTCGATCTCGCCAGCGACGACCACGTGGCCGACATCGGTGCCGGCACGGGCTACTTCACCACGCGGCTTGCACGGCGGGTCCGTCAGGGAGTTGTCTACGCGGTGGACGTGCAGCCGGAGATGCTCGACATGCTCGAGCGCCGCCTCGATCGGGAAGGAATCCGGAACGTCGAACTGGTACTGGGGGCGCCGGACGATCCCAACCTCTCGGCCGGAAGTGTGGACCTGGTGCTGATCGTGGACGCTTATCACGAGTTCGGCTACCCGCGCGAAATGCTGGAGGCCATCCACCACGCGCTGGTGCCCGGTGGCCGCCTGGTACTCGTCGAGTACCGCGCCGAGGACCCGGATCTACCGATACATCACCTCCACCGAATGTCCGTTGATCAGGCCGAGCGTGAGCTTGCCGCGAGCGGATTTCGACTTCAGACCGTGAAGGACTTCCTCCCGCACCAGCACTTCATGGTGTTCGAGAGGGAATAGGACTCGGTGGGCGGATTCGTGGCGATCGACGGGTGTCCGACCACTCACCCCTCAAGGTTCTCCGCAGTCCCGATCAGGTCCAATCCTCGCTGACGTCGCCGGCGTAGCCGGACACGGTACTCGTG
>JBJHBB010000254.1:0-4326 GCA_050485265.1 Rhodothermales bacterium
CGCTATACGAGGATGAAGGGCTTCAACGTACTGCACCCGATCGGGTGGGACGCGTTCGGGCTGCCAGCCGAGCAGTACGCCATCGAGACGGGCACCCACCCTCGCACGACGACCGAGACTAACATTCGGCGTTTTCGCGAGCAGCTGCAGATGCTCGGCTTCTCGTACGATTGGAGCCGCGAGGTCGACACCACGAACCCCGGCTACTACAAGTGGACACAGTGGATCTTCCTCAAGCTCTTCGAGCGTGGCCTGGCCTACCAGGCCGAGGTACCCGTCAACTGGTGCCCGGCGCTCGGGACCGTTCTGGCCAACGAGGAGGTGATCGATGGCAAGAGCGAGCGGGGTGGGCACCCCGTTGTTCGCAAGCCGATGCGCCAATGGATGCTGCGCATCACCGAGTACGCAGACAGGCTCCTGGCCGGTCTCGACGATCTCGACTGGCCGGAGTCGGTCAAGGAAATGCAGCGCAACTGGATCGGCCGGTCAGAGGGCGCGGAGGTGGACTTCCCCGTCGTCGGGCATCCCACGCGGCGGATCAGGGTCTTCACCACGCGGCCCGATACGCTCTTCGGCGCGACGTACATGGTTCTCGCGCCCGAGCACCCGCTCGTTGATTCGATCACGGAGCCTGAGCAGCGCGAGGCGGTCACGTCGTACTGTCGCAAGGCTGAGGGCAAGACGGACCTCGAGCGCACGGAGCTGCAGAAATCGAAGACCGGCGTGTTCACCGGTGCGCACGCTGTCAATCCGGTCAACGGCCAGGCGATTCCTGTCGGGGTGGCCGACTACGTGCTTGGCAGTTACGGCACCGGCGCGATCATGGCCGTGCCCGGTCACGACGAACGCGATTTCGAGTTTGCCCGGCAGTACGGCCTACCGATTCGCGAGGTCGTCGCGGGCGGGGAGAAGGACGATGCGGGGCGCCTGGCCGAGGCCTACGTCGGCGACGGCCCCCACGTGAACTCCGACGCCTCCGACCGCGAAATCCCCGGCATCGCGGAGCGTGGGCCCTCGATCGACGGGCTAGACGTACCCGAGGGTAAGCGTGTCATCACCGAGTGGCTTGAGAGCGAGGGCGTCGGTCGCCCGAAGGTCAATTTCAAGCTGCGCGACTGGCTCTTCTCGCGCCAGCGGTACTGGGGAGAGCCGTTCCCGATCATTCACGTCGACGGGGCGCCGCGCGCTCTCCCCGAGGACGCTCTGCCGGTGACGCTCCCGGAGGTGGCCTCCTATCAGCCTGCGGGCACCGGTGAGAGTCCACTGGCCACGATCCACAAATGGGTCGAGACCAGCGACCCGGTGACGGGCGAGCCGGCCCGGCGCGAGACGAACACGATGCCCCAGTGGGCCGGCTCATGCTGGTACTACCTCCGCTACATCGACCCATTTAACGACGAGCGGCTGGTCGACCCCGAGAAGGAGAAGTACTGGATGCCGGTCGACCTCTATGTGGGAGGTGCCGAGCACGCCGTGTTGCACCTCCTCTACGCGCGCTTCTGGCACATGGTGCTCTACGACGCTGGGGTCGTCTCGACGCCGGAGCCGTTCGGGCGGCTCGTAAATCAGGGGATGATTCTCGGGGAGGTTGAGCTGACAGCCTATCGCCACGTCGACGGATCGACGGGCGATTTGTTTGGGTTCGTATCCGCGGAGCACGCCATCCCCGACGAGGCGCAGGACGGCGAGTACCACACCCACCTCGACGCCCGAGACGGCAGCCTGCTCACAGCAGTGCGCGTCGCCGATGACGAGGTCGAGAAGCGCGGCGACCACTTCGTACTGAAGGCCCACCCTGACGTCAAGGTGGATGCCCGAGCTTACAAGATGAGCAAGAGTCGCGGCAACGTGGTCAACCCCGACGATGTGGTTGAGCAGTACGGCGCGGACTCGCTTCGGCTGTACGAGATGTTCATGGGACCGCTTGAGCAGACCAAGCCGTGGTCCATGCGCGGCGTCGAGGGGGTCCACCGATTCCTGGCCCGCGTCTGGCGTCTCTTCACCGAGCGTGAGCCGACGACCGCGGAACCGAACGCAGAGCAGCTTCGCACCCTCCACCAGACGATCAAAAAGGTCACTGAGGACGTCGAAGGACTACGATTCAACACTGCGATTGCCGCGATGATGGAGTTCGTGAACGCGGCCTACAAGTGGGACGGCGTGCCGAAGGCGGTCTGGGAGCCGTTCGTGCTCATCCTCTCGCCTTTTGCGCCGCACCTCGGTGAGGAGCTTTGGGAGCGTCTCGGCCATGGTGACTCGCTGGCGTACGAACCCTGGCCTGAGCACGACGAATCGCTGCTCATCGAGGACCAGGTCGAAATCGCCGTCCAGGTGAACGGCAAGCTCCGTGGCAGTATCACCGTCGCCACGGACGCCGACAAGGCGACGATCCTCTCTGCCGCACGCGGACACGAGAACGTTGCGCGCTACCTCGACAATGGCAGCGTGCGCAAGGAGATCGTGGTGCCTGGGCGGCTGGTCAACTTTGTGGTGGGGTGATGACTGACGTGCGACGCGTCTGCGTTTACTGCGGCTCCCGAACAGGCCATCGGTCCGAGTACGAGTCAGTCGCCTCGGCAATGGGTCGAGCGATTGCCGAGCGGGGCATCGGCGTCGTGTACGGCGGCGGCCAGGTGGGCTTGATGGGAATCGTCGCGGATGCCGCTATCGCCGCTGGCGGTGAGGTGGTTGGCGTGATTCCGCACGGTCTGGCGGCGCGAGAGGTGGATCATCCCGGCATCACCCACCTCCACAAAGTTGAGTCGATGCACGAGCGGAAGGCCATGATGGCCGACCTTTCGGACGCCTTCATCGCCATGCCGGGAGGAATCGGGACGCTGGAGGAACTGACCGAGATGTGGAGCTGGGCTTACCTGGGCATCCACCGGAAGCCTATCGGCTTGTTGAACGTGGCCGGCTATTTCGATCCGCTGCTCGAGTTCATGGACCGCGCCCTGGAAGAGGGTTTCGTGCGCGACGTTCACCGCCGATTGCTTACCGTTGCCGACCACCCCCGATCGCTGCTGGACGCTCTCGAGGCCTACGAGCCTCCGGAGCTGCTCCAGTGGGTCTCGTCAGCAGACCGCTAGAACAGTACTACGCGGGCGAGCCGCGCTCCGGTGAGCTCGCGCCCGGTGTCTAGGATGTGGCGGAAGTTCTTGGTCTCGCCGGGCTGAATATCCAATACCTCGAACGATGCGGAATCGGCCGGCATGGCGCCGGGGCTCGTGTCGCCGTCGTACAGGTCAACGAATACGCGCGCACCCCGAATAGGGCGCTCGGCCTTGTTGACGAGGTTGCCGCGCAGGATCTGGTCACCGTTCTCGCGGACCAACTGAAGGTCCTCCACAGCAGCGTCACGGACGGCGTTTTCGTCGGCGCAACCGATCAGCAGGAGCAACAGAAGGGCGATTGGGAGGATTCGGATCATGCGGCGACGCGGGCACGGCTTCTTAAGGCTGCTACAAGTAACCACACTCAAGGGGATTATCGTGCCCCTGCACCGGATCTTGACTCCAGCCTCGGCTCGTGTTCAACATGCACGAAGCGCTTCGGCATGGTCACGCGCCGAGTTCCTGAAGGTTAGCCCGAAGCTTATCGAGTTCGGCCTTCGTGTCGGTGGCCTTTTGCCGCTCGCGATTGACCACCTCGGCGGGGGCGCGGCTGGTAAACTGCTCGTTTTGCAGCTTGCGTTGCACGCTGACTAGGAATGACTCCTTTTGGTCGATTTCCTTCTGCAGCCGCTGGCGCTCCTCGTCCAGATCGATCATCCCCGCGAGCGGCACGAACACCTCGTTCCGGTCCACGACGACCACCGCGCTGGCGGCCGGTTTATCCATCCCCACACCAACCTGGAGGTCCTCCACACCCGCCAGCCGGGCGAAGTAGGCGGCCTGCGCCGTCACCGCCGCGGCGACGTCCTCCGAGCCCGCGTTCACCGTGGCCGCGATGCGCTTGCCCGGGGGCACATTGTACTGGCTGCGCACGCTGCGGACGCCCACGATCAGCTCCTGCAGCAGCGCGAACGTCCGCGCCGCCTCCGGGCTGCGCTCCCCGCTGGCGGCAGGCCAATCCGAGACGATGCACGCCTGGCCCGGCTGGCGCTCGCGGAGGCGCCACCACAGCTCCTCGGTGATGAACGGCATGAACGGGTGGAGGAGCTGGACCATCTGCTCGTAGAGCTCCAGCGCCAGGGCGAAGGTTTCATCCCCCATCTCCTCATCCCGACCCGGCTTGATCAGCTCCAGGTACCAGTCGCAGTAGTCGCGCCAGAAGAGGTCGTAGATCAGCAGCGCGGCCTCGTTCAGGCGGTAGCGCGAGACGGCC
>JBJHBB010000255.1:0-4317 GCA_050485265.1 Rhodothermales bacterium
GAAAGCGTCCGCTACAGAATCGAAAACGTTATACCGAGCGCCAGGGCCTGTCGCAACTGAACGCGGTCGAGGACGTCGCGGTCGTAGAGCGCCGACAACTCCCCGGTGACCGACAGCCACCTGTTCACCCTGAGCTGCACCTGATTCTCCCAGAGAACGTCCGGCGCGGCCTCAGTGAACTGGGTGAAGGCCCAGAAGAGTGAGAGCCGCGACTGCACCCTGACGTTCTCGAACACCTCGCCACGAGCCTCCAGGAGGCCGTCGAGTCCTGCCTGAACTCTGACCGGCTGATCCGGTCGGTTTCCGTAGACAGGGCGCAGGCGCTCGATCATGACGATGGTCTCCTTCAGGCCTACACCGGCCCGTGCCCGAAACCAGGTCTCCGGTTCGTAGGACATGCCGAGCGATTGCGTCCACGTGGCCGGAGCAAAGAAGTCGGAAACCTTGAGTGCCGCCCCCGGCCTGATGAGCTCCGCCAGCGTGGGATAGCGTTCAGCCGTGGGGTTGTAGTCGAACCCTGGGAGAAACTGGGTCCGGAGCTCCGTCGAGAAGGTCGGTTGGACCTCCCCGAAGCCGGTGTACTGAAGGTCGAAGGTGTAGCGGACCACATCGACGGCTTTGCGCACGTCCAGCGTGTCTTGCTTGAGCGCGCCCAGTGCGAGCCGCGTGTCGTGGCGCTGCCGAATCTCCCCCAGAACCCGGCTGAATCGCCCGTTCACGTTCACCGCCGCGGCAAGAGAGTTCAGCCCGCCCTCCTGCCAGTTTCGATAGGCCGCCTGCGAAGCGGTCAGCGAAAGGGTGAGGTCCGTCAACCAGCCATGTGCCTCGGTGAGCGTGTCTGGCGGCGCCGTAGCGGTGGCCATTCCTGATGCCGGCGCCATGAACAGCAGAAGCGTCACTAGGGCCGGGAGGACGAATCTCATGGCGGACATACAAAAAGGGCCGCGCCGTCGTGGCGCAGCCCGAACACCGAAAATCGATGGCGATTAGCTATCAGACTTCTTGATGTCCTGGACCTCCGTGCGCACGTCCTGCGCGAACTGCTTGAGGTCCTGCATGAACTTGCGGACGCGCGTGCCGGCCGCCTTGTTGCCCTTCTCGTAGAACTGGTGGAAGTCGCGCTCCATCTCTTCCACTTTCTGCTTGAGTTCGCTGTAACGAGACATGCTGTGTCCTCCGATGTGAGTGATTGTGTTCGGGCGCCGGCCTCCGGTGCGGCGTACGACGCACCGATCGTGGGTGCGGCATGATGATACAGGGCAGGCCGCACTCCGTCAAGCGCGCAGGGCCGAAAAACAAGCCTAATGGGCCAGATTTCGATTCCTAACGGCCGATCTGTGACCTATTCAGAGTGAGGGAGCACTTCGTCGATCCGCCTGGGGTGGCTGAATCGAATCGTAACGGCCTCAGATTGCGCCGCAGCAAGCTCTTCGGAAACAGGGGCTAGCGCCTCAGTTGGGAGAGCGCCGCCTCCCTCGACGGACCTGCCTGGACCCGTGACCAGGAAGTTCACGACCGCGTCGTCGCGCTCGCCGGCCAGCGCCGCAGCCACGTAGCCTGCGTTGATTTCAACGATTCTGTCGCCGGGATCCGCCGCGAGCGCAGCCACTACCGGGACGACCTTCTTCGCCGCCAGGTCCCAGAGCCAGTCAGCAACCACCTTATGGATCCGACCGTCGCTGCCGAGCTCGAGAAGTCCGCGGCTGGTGCAGTCGCAGCGAAAGGTGGCCACGCCCTCCTCGGTGAGTTGGTCGACGATCTGCCGATTCAGACCCCGGGTGGCACGCTCGATGGACTGGCGCTCGGCGTCCGACGACACGCCGAGGACTCCTTCCTCACGCTTCGCCAGCGCACCCTCGGCCTCGAGGGCACGCTCCCCCGCCTCGGCCGATCCGTGTACGAGAATGGTCGGCTCTGCGAGGTCCGTGAGGTGGCGCGCGAACTGCCTCACGAAGAGCGGGTCACCCAGGTGGTAGGAGTCGAGAACGATGACGCGGTGCACGGCGGAATCTCAGGTTGGCCTGAGACAACGCGGTCTGCCGGTCGGCGATCCTCGTGATTCCGCCGGGCCTCACCAAGAATTATCCACACCACCTTGAGACGCCCCCGCGGAACCGTTTTCTTGCCGGACGCCCGCTGAACGAGCCGCCCGTCGATGCCTGAGTTCTGCCATCTCCATTGCCACACCCAGTACTCATTGCTCGACGGTGCGGCACGCATCGACCGGCTCGTTGACCGGGCCGCGGAGCTCCAGATTCCGGCCCTTGCCATCACCGACCACGGAAATCTGTTCGGGGTCCCGGAGTTCTACACCAAGGCGCAGGAGGCGGGAGTGCAGCCCATCATCGGGTGTGAGTTTTACGTCTGTGACGACTTGCACGACAGAAGCTCACGGCTCCGCTTCCATCAGGTGCTCCTTGCCAAGAGCGAGATCGGCTATCGCAACCTCATCAAGCTCTCATCGCTCTCGTACCTCAACGGTTATTACTACTACCCGCGGATCGACCGGGCCTCGCTCCGGCAGCACAGCGAGGGCCTTATTGCCACCACGTGCTGCCTCCAGGGCGAGGTGCTTCAAGCCATCCTGAAACGAGGTGAGGACGAAGCCCGGCAGGTGTTCGAGGACTACCTAGACATCTTCGGGGAAGACTATTACATCGAGCTTCAGGATCACGGCATTGACGACCAGCGCAAATGCAACGAGGTGCTGCTGCGCTGGGCCAACGAGTACGGCGTCAAGACAATCGCCACCAATGACGTCCACTATGTCGAGCAGGCCGATGCTGCCGCTCAGGACGTGTTGCTCTGCCTGCAGACCGGAAAGTCCTTCAGCGATCCGGACCGCATGCGGTTCGAGAACGACCAGTTCTTCCTGAAGGGCGTTGATGAGATGCAAACCGCGCTGGCGCAGACGATCGCCGACACGGCAGCGGTGGATCGGGCGCTCGACACGACACGCGAGATTGCCGACAAGTGCAACTTCGCTCTACCGATGGGGCAGCTGCTCATGCCCCACTTCCCCATCCCCCAGCAATTCGGCGACGACGCATCGGCGTACCTCCGTCACCTTGTATTCGAGGGCGCCCGGAGCAGGTACGGTGAGGTGAGCGAGGTCCTCCGGGAGCGCCTCGACCACGAGCTCAAGGTGATCGGGTCGATGGGCTTCGACGGCTACTTCCTCATCACGCAGGACTTCACCACGGCGGCACGAAACCTGGGCGTGTCGGTGGGCCCCGGTCGAGGATCGGCGGCGGGAAGCGCCGTCGCGTACTGTCTCGGTATCACCAACATCGACCCCCTGAAGTACGACCTGCTCTTCGAGCGATTCCTGAACCCCGAGCGCGTGTCGATGCCTGACATCGACATCGATTTTGATGATCGGGGACGTGCGAAGGTGATCGACTACGTGGTGCAGAAGTACGGCCGGGAGTCCGTCTGCCAGATCGTAACGTTCGGGACGATGGGCGCCAAATCGGTAATCCGCGACGTCGCTCGCGTGCTGGAGGTGCCGCTGCCAGAAAGCGATCGCATCGCCAAGCTGGTCCCCGACGGCGTCAAGGTCAAGCTGGCCGATGCCCGCAAGGAGGTCCCGGAGTTGGCCGCACTTTCGAAGAGTGAGGACCCGCAGATTCGGCGCCTGATGGAGTACGCGACCGTTCTCGAGGGCAGCGCGCGCCACACGGGCGTGCACGCCGCGGGGGTGATCATTGCGCCGGGGGATGTGAGCGAGTACGTGCCCGTGGCAGTGCAGAAGGGCAAGTCTGGGCAGGGCGACGTTGTCACGACCCAGTACGACGGCAACTGGGTGGAGACGTTCGGTCTGCTCAAGATGGACTTCCTGGGGCTGAAGACGCTGACCGTCCTCAACGACGCGCTCGACATCATCGAGGCCGGCCACGGCGTCCGGATCGATCTCGACGCAATCCCCCTGGACGACAAGAAGACCTTCCAGCTTTTCCAGCGCGGCGACACGGTCGGCATTTTCCAGTTTGAGTCAGAGGGGATGCGCGAGTGGATGCGCAAGCTCAAGCCGAACACCCTCGACGACCTGATCGCGATGAACGCACTCTATCGGCCCGGGCCGATGGACAACATCCCGGTCTACATCGCGCGGAAGCACGGCAAGGAGGAAGTCTCCTACCCGCACGAAATGCTCGAGCCCATTCTTTCGACCACATACGGCATCCCGGTCTACCAGGAGCAGGTGATGCAGATGGCGCAGACGATGGGCGGCTACACCCTTGGTGGCGCCGACCTGCTTCGCCGGGCCATGGGCAAGAAGAAGCCCGAGGACATGGCCAAGCAGCGGGAACTGTT
>JBJHBB010000256.1:0-4316 GCA_050485265.1 Rhodothermales bacterium
CGCGTACGTCCTCGATACGAACAGCGGAAAGGTTGACCGCTTTCTGGCAAGGGCGACTCTCCTCGCGGCCGGTGGTGCCGGGCAGGTCTATCAGCACACGACCAACCCGCTGGTTGCGACTGGCGACGGCATTGCGATGGCTTTCCGTGCCCGAGCTACCATCGCCAACATGGAGTTCATTCAGTTCCACCCGACGAGCCTTTTCAGTCCAGCGGGTGATGTCGGGGGAAGAGCCTTTCTCATTTCCGAGGCCGTGCGCGGTGAGGGTGGGATCCTCCTGAACGGGGGCGGTGAGCGCTTCATGGAGCAGTACGACCCGAGGGGCGAACTCGCCCCACGGGACATCGTCGCCCGGGCCATCGACGACCAGATGAAGCGTCGGGGTGAGGACCACGTGTGGCTCGACATCACCCATTTCGATCGAGGCCTCGTCGAGCGACACTTCCCCAATATCTCCCAGACGCTGGCGAACTTTGGGATCGACGTGTCGCAAGAGCCGATTCCGGTAGTCCCTGCGGCTCACTACGTGTGCGGGGGCGTGGTGGTTGATACGGCCGGCGCGACATCGATTCAGGGACTGTTCGCGTGTGGAGAGGTCGCCTGCACGGGCCTCCACGGCGCGAATCGGCTAGCGTCGAATTCCCTCCTCGAGGCCTTGGTTTACGCCGAGCGGGCGGCGCGCACCGCCGCAGACTGGATCGAGGGCAGGGCCATCAATACCGAGCTCCCTCCGTGGGACGAGTCCAACACTGAGAACACGCAGGAGTGGGTCCTGATCGCACATAATCGCCAGGAATTGCGGCGCCTGATGAGCAACTATGTGGGGATCGTTCGCTCGGAGCACCGCCTCCGGCGAGCAGCACGACGCATCCGGCTGATCTACGACGAGACCGAGGAGTTCTACCAGCGAACCCAAATCTCCGCCGATCTGTGCGAGCTTCGCAATCTGATCAACGTTGCGTACATGATCGTCGAAAGCGCCTCACGCCGCAAAGAGAGCCGGGGGCTACACGCAATGACGGACTTCCCGGAGACGGACGACGATCTGGCGCACGACACGCTCCTAAACGCTCCCGCCGCCACCGTGTAGTGGGGCAAGTGCTTCCTTCACAGGGAACGAATCCCCGCTCAAGAAACCTCCGGGAAGGGTTCTGGTAGCACCTCCCGACACTTGGAGTCGCGGATGCTCAGGCTTATCTTCTGGGGCTTGGAGACCGCGTCTCTGCTGTTTACGACCAACCTCGTAAACGCCTGTCGGGCCGAAAGGCTCTACGGGCGTTTCTCATATACGTGCCCCCGGCAACATGCCTGCCATCGATCAGCAAGACCTGACCTCGCGCATCCGCGTGCTCGCCGAGGAGATCATTGGCGAGGGGGAGATCTACATCGTGGACGTTCAGGTGCGCGGCCAGCAGGGCTCGCGCGTGGTTGAAGTCTATGCCGATGCCGATCAGGGAATCAGTCTCGACCAGCTATCCGAGCTGTCTCGTGAACTCGAGTTCCTCCTAGACACCGAGGACGTCATCAAAGGACGCTACCTGCTCAACGTGTCCTCACCCGGCGCCGATCGCCCCCTGACGGACCCCCGACAGTACGGTCGCCACATCGGGCGGGATCTACGCGTAACGCTCGAGGAGGATGGAGCACAGCGCCAGGTTACTGGCACCTTGACCGACGTGGGCGACGAATCCGTCACACTCGAGGTCAAGGGCATGCCCGAAAAACTCTCTTTTGCCGCCATCAGCGAGGCCCGCGTCCAGCTACCCTGGTAGCAGACGCACCCGCTTGAATTCCGACCGACCATGCAGAGTACTCAGCTCGTCTCCGCGTTCGCCGAAATCGCGCGCGAGAAGGACGTCGACCGCGACACGCTTCAGCTCATCGTGGAGGACACCTTCCGGGCGATGATCCGCAAGCGCTACGGCGCCGACGACAGCTTCGAGATCATCTTCAACCCGGACAACGGGGACATCCAGATCCTCCACATCCAGGAAGTGGTGCCTGACTTCGAGGTTGAGGATCCGGTGACGGAGATCGCTTCGGCGGATGCACTCGCGATTGACGAGGACTACGAGGTCGGGGAGGAGGTCGCGTCGACGATTCAGATCGAGGACTTCGGCCGCCGCACGATCCAGATGGCCCTGCAAACCTTCCGTCAGCGGATTCGAGACATCGAGAAGGAGAACGTCCACCGCGAGTACTCGGAGTTGATTGGCGAGATCGTCGTCGGCGAGGTGTATCAGACCCGCCGTCGCGAGATCCTCGTGATCCACAATAAGACGGAGCTGCTCCTGCCACGCGAGCACCAGATCTATAAAGACCGATACCGCAAGGGCGACATGCTGCGCGCTGTGGTGCATGAGGTCCAGCGCGAGTCCGGCCCCGGGCCCCAGGTCATCATCAGTCGCACGGATCCTGTGTTCGTCGAGCGGCTTTTCGAGTTGGAAGTCCCCGAGATCTACGACGGAATCGTAGAGATCAAGAACGTCGTCCGTGAGCCCGGTGACCGCGCCAAGGTTGCTGTCGTGAGCCATGACGACCGCGTTGACCCCGTGGGCGCTTGCGTTGGTGTCAAGGGTAGCCGCATCCACGCTGTCGTCCGCGAGCTCTCGAACGAGAACATCGACGTCATCCCGTGGACTGACGACGAGTTCGAGCTGATCAAGCGCTCGCTGGCGCCGGCCAAGCCCGTCAGCGTGACGCTCAACAAGGAGCTCGATCCCCCGCGCGCCAAGGTTGAGGTCCCCGCCGAAGAGGTCAGCCTGGCCATCGGAAAGGGCGGCCAGAACATTCGCCTCGCCTCAAAGCTCACTGGCTACGAGATCGACGTGTACCGCGATATCGCTGAGGACGAAGAGGATGTCGAGATGAGCGAGTTCTCGGATGTTATCCCCTCCGAGATCATCGACCGGCTCAACGAGATCGGTTGCGATACCGCAAAGGCTGTCCTCGAACTCTCGGAAGACGAGCTCGCTCGACGCAGCGGACTGCCGCGCGTGACGGCCGAGAAGATCCTCCTACTCATGCGCATGGAGTTCGTCGACGACGAGCGCGAGCGCGAGCGCATGGCCGAGGAGGCCGCAAGCCTCGAGCAGCAGACTACCGAAATGCTCGCGACCCGCTCGGACGACTCGCCCGCCGAGAACGTAGAGCCCTGATCCACGACACCGTAGACTTTATCTTTTCGCCAAACCTCCAGGTCGAGCCGCTGCGTCCTGGCACTCGGGAAACTCCCGTGAGCCACGCCGTTAGACATTGGCTCCGGCCCAATCACACCCCGTATGCCCAAAGCTGAAGCCCCGGCCAAGCCAGTCCGCCTCTACAAGGCTGTGCGTGAGCTCAACGTCTCCGTTGAGACCATCGTGCAGTCATTGAAGGAGAGCGGATTCGAGCTAGACAAGAAGCTCGCGGCGGGCGACGTCAACGCAAAGCTGCCTCCTGAGATGTACGCCGCCCTGCTGGACGCGTACCAGGAGGACATGGACACGAAGCAGCGCGTGGCCCGGCTCCGAAGCCGCCGAGAGGCCGAGGAGCAGGCCGCCCTCGAGGTACCCGAGGCGCCCGCTCCCGAGCCGGTGACCACGCTGGAGGAGATGATCGAGGTCGGTCTGGCCGCCGTGGAGGCGGGCGACGCGGACCTGCCGGTTGCCTGGCAGCAGAACGGCAACGGTGACCCGTTCCACAACTACTGGGTCGTCACCGGCGCCGGCGGGTACGTGTTCGGGCAGGCCGACGACGGCTCCTACCTCGCCGACGACCTGGGCATCGACTCCGAGGGTGGCCTGCGTGCCGCCGAGATCTTCGGCGAGATGTACGACCAGGACTTCCTCAACGTAGACGTGACCTACGACGTGATGATCGACACCTTCGGCAGCGGTCGTGCGCCGTTCGCGGTCACGGGTCCGTGGGCACTGGGTGACTTCGCCGACGTCGACTACGTGGTCGAGGCCTTCCCGACCGTCGACGGTGGCACCCCAGCACCGTTCGTGGGCGTCCAGGGCTTCATGGTGTCCGCCTTCGCGGAGAACGACCTCGCGGCCCGCACCTTCGTGCTGGACTTCATGGGCAGCGACGAGGTGCAGCTCGAGCTGTACGAGGCAGGCGGTCGCCCGCCGGCCAAGATCAGCGCCTTCGAGCAGGTGCAGGACGACCCGGACGTCGCGGGCTTCGGTGCCGCCGGCGAGACCGGGCGCCCCATGCCCGCCATCCCGCAGATGGGTTCGGTGTGGGCAGCCTGGACCGACGCCTACGAGAACATCGCCGCCGGGCAGGACCCGGCCGGTGCGGTCCAGCAGGCAGCGGACCAGATCCGCGCA
>JBJHBB010000257.1:0-4304 GCA_050485265.1 Rhodothermales bacterium
TCCTGAACACCTTCTTCTCGCTCTCGGAGGGCTGCATGTACATGCAGCTCGTGGACCTCATGGAGGAGGGCGTGATCTCGGGGAAGGGCGCACCGGGCGAGAAGATGAACTACGCCGATCTCTACGAACTCGTCCGCGGATCGCTTGACGCCGCCCACGCCGAGGGACGGATGAAGGCGGAGATCATTGCCGATCCTGAGCGATTCGTGGACGTCGACCCCGACGTGCCTCTAGCGCTCCTCGATCAGAAGCACGCGGGCAAGGAACTGCTCCTGATCACCAATTCGGAGTGGACGTACACGGCGGCGATCATGCAGGTGGCCTTCGACCCGTACCTCCCCGGGAAGATGACCTGGCGTGACCTCTTCGACCTGGCCATCGTGAACTCCCGCAAGCCGGCCTTCTTCACCGCTCGCGGTCCGGCCTTCGAGGTGGTGTCGGAGGATGGCATGCTCCGCGAACACTACGGGCCGCTTCAGCGGGGCAAGGTCTATGTCGGCGGGAACGCCGCGCTGGTTGAAGCCAGCCTCGGCTACAAGGGGCAGGACATTCTCTATGTGGGGGACCACCTCTTCACCGACGTCAACATCTCGAAGAGCATGCACCGCTGGCGGACGGCCCTCGTCCTCCGGGAGCTCGAGGACGAGCTTGACGCCGTACGCTCTTTTCAGGCCTCACAGTATGAGCTCACCGAGCTGATGGCGCAGAAGGTCGAGCGCGAACGAGCCTATGCCCAACTCCGCCTCGCGTTGTTGCGTGGCAAACTGGAGTACGCCTCGAACGGCGACCTCTCGATCCACGAGATCGAGCAGCAGATGTCGACCCTGCGCGACGCCGTGTCGGAACTCGACGAGCGCATCGCGCCGCTCGCACGGGAATCAACAACGCTTCTGAACGAGCACTGGGGCCTGCTCACCCGCACGGGAAACGACAAGTCCCTGCTCGCCCGCCAGCTTGAGAACTACGCCGACGTCTACACGGCGCGCGTCTCCAACTTCCTCCGGGCGACGCCCTACGCCTACTTGAGATCGCATCGAGGCTCGCTGCCTCACGATGCGTCGTAATGACTCGATGGCGAACCTCACAGCCGAAAGGGCCATTGATCGGCTCAAGGCCAACGCCGACCCTGAGCGCGTGCCCCAACTGCAGCGCTTCTTCAAGACGGGTCCGGGCGAGTACGCGGAGGGAGATCAGTTCCTGGGGCTGAGAGTCCCCGCCATCCGAGAGCTCAGCCGCGACTTCCGCGGTATGGAGCTCGAGGAACTAGAATCGTTGCTTTACTCGCCGTGGCACGAGGCGCGCCTTCTGGCGCTGATCCGCCTCGTCCACCGCTACCAGCGCGCCTCCAACGAAGATCGTCAGGCGATCTACGATCTCTATCTGCGCAACAGGCAGCGGATCGACAATTGGGACCTGGTCGACGTCTCTGCCGAACACATTGTTGGCGCACACCTCGCCGAACGCGACCTCGAGCCGCTTTTGGAACTCGCCGATGATGACTTGCTCTGGAGCAGGCGGATCGCGGTGATCGCAACTTTCTACTTCGTCCGACGCGACCGCTTCGAGCCAACGCTAATCCTGGCTGAACGCCTGCTCACGGACTCCCACGATCTGATCCACAAGGCCGTGGGCTGGATGCTCCGCGAAGTGGGCAAACGGGACGAGAGCGCGCTGGAGGCTTTCCTGGGCGCTCATTACCACGATATGCCCCGGCAGATGCTGCGCTATGCCATCGAGCGTTTGCCGCAGGACCGGCGTGAAGCCTATCTCCGAGGCACGGCCACCTAGACGGCCGTTTCCCCAGCCGTCCAGTCCGAGTTGCGGTTCATCATCACCTCCACCCGCTCATCCATGTCTGGCTGCTCGGGCTGCTGCTTCAGGTAGAACTCGTCGTAGTAGGCCTTCACGATGCCGGCCACGGGTGCGGAGATCAGCACACCGATCACGCCGAAGGCATACCCCATGGCGAGCGTCATGAACAGGATGAACACCGCGTTCAGCTTCATCGTCTCGGCAAAGATGCGTGGGGCGATGAAGTTGCCCAGGATCTCGCTGAACACCACGTAGAAGATGAGCGTCCAGATGGCGGTCATCGGTGAGATCGTGAAGGCCACGATCACCGGGGGGACGGTCATGATGTAGAAGCCGACGCGTGGTCCGAAAGCGCCGAAAAAGGCGAGCACCGTCCACACGATGGCTCCGGGCACGCCCATCACGGTGAGGAAGATGATCACCGCGACCGCCTTGATGAGTCCGATGATGACGCTTGCTATCACCCAGCCGATCACCATCTCCGAGGCGCGAGCGAAGGCCCGTGTGGCGGCGTCACGAAGCCGCACCGGCATCGAGCGCACGTACCAGCTCAGCAACGACCGCAGGTTCAGCACCATGAAGAGCGCCAGGGCGAGGATGAAAAGCCCGAACACCGCGACCGTCGCCATAACGTCGGCGTAGCGCCAGATGCCTTCCACGAGTCCAATCGCCCAGTCGACGACGCGCGAAAGTTGCTGTCGGAGCTCTGGTTGATCACCGACAACCGCCGTGATCTGGGCGCCGAGAGCGTCTACCAAATCGGGTAGTTGCTCAACAAGGTCGGGGATTTCGGCGGCCAGCCGGGGGATCATCAGCCAGAGCATCGATCCGCTTATCGCGAGCACCCCCAGGAAGGCCACCGCCGTCCCCGCTCCTCGGTGCCAGCCGTGATTCTTCTCGAGCCACGTGACGGGCGCGTTGACCGCCACGGCGAAGATGAGCGCCAGTAGCGAGGCCAGCAGGACGACGTCGATCAGGTGTAGGAACCAGATCAGAACGAACAGCCCGACGGCCAGATAGAGTGCCTTGGCGAGGGCGGTGTAGAGATCCGAGCTCCGGCTCATCGCTTCCCTGGGTAAACGAACGTCAAGTGCAAGTACCGTGGGATGATAACGAGGTCGGCAGCGCGGGCTCCTACCCCACCCGAGCGAAACCGATCGTCTGCGGCGCCACTCCTGCGAAATGCCCGCGCAGCGCCCGATGTTCGGCAGCCTCCAGACGCGGGTCGCGGTCGGCAAGTTCGAACGCGATTTCGCGCGCCTGAATCAGCAGCTCCTGATCGCGGATGAGGTCAGCGAGCTTGAACTCTGCCATGCCCGACTGGCGTGTACCAAGGATCTCACCCGTTCCGCGAAGGCGCATGTCGGTCTCCGAAATCTCGAACCCGTCATCGGTTGCGATCATCGCGTCGAGCCGTTCCTGAGCCTCGGCGGTCCGCTTGAAGTCGGCCATGAGGAGGCAGTAGCTCTGGTCGGCGCCGCGTCCGACTCGTCCGCGCAACTGATGCAGTTGGGACAGGCCGAACCGCTCGGCGTGCTCGATCATCATGACTGACGCGTTCGCGATGTCGACGCCCACCTCGATGACGGTGGTCGCGACCAGGACGTCGGTCTCGCCGGACTTGAAGCGCTGCATGGCTTCGTCCTTCTCGTATGACGGCATCTGTCCGTGGACCAGGTCCACTCGATAGGGCCGGAAGTGCTGCGCGAGCTCTCGGAAGCCGCTCTCCGCATCTTTCAGATCCAGCTTCTCGCTCTCATCGACCAGCGGGTAGACGACGTAGGCCTGCCGGCCTTCCCTGAGCTTTGTCTTCACGAACTCGTAGGCCTCGTCGCGCTGCTTCTCGGAGTAGAGACAGGTCTCGATGGGCTTCCGTCCAGCGGGACGTTCTCTGATAATGGAGACGTCCAGATCGCCATAGACCGTCATCGCGAGGGATCTGGGGATGGGCGTCGCCGTCATCAGCAGCATGTGCGGTCGTTCCCCCTTGTCGAACATCTGCGCGCGCTGCTCCACGCCGAAGCGATGCTGCTCGTCAACAATCGCAAGACCCAGGTTCTTGAAGTTGACGGCCTCTTCGATGATGGCGTGAGTGCCAACCACGATCGGTGCGCGGCCTTCGGCCAGATCCTCGAGGACCTCGCTTCGCCACGCCTTGCGCTGCCCTCCGATGAGCAAATGGACGGGTACCCCCATAGGCTCCAGGTAGCCCTTCAGGTTCGCGTAGTGCTGCTCGGCGAGGAGTTCGGTCGGCGCCATGAAGGCACTCTGGAATCCCGAATCGAGCGCCTGCATCATGGCCGCCACGGCCACGACGGTCTTCCCACTGCCCACGTCACCTTGCACGAGCCGATTCATTTGGCGCCCGCTCGACATGTCGGCCGCGATGTCGTCAATTGCTGCCCGCTGGCCGTCCGTTAGTTCAAAGGGCAGGACCTCAGCGATGAAGCGCGCGGACATCTCGCCAGGTGGACCGAGCAAAGGACCAGCGA
>JBJHBB010000258.1:0-4304 GCA_050485265.1 Rhodothermales bacterium
TCTCGGTCATCCTCCAGACCGGCTACTTCAAGTACACCCGGAAGAAGTATGGGGAGGGCAGGCGTCTGTTCAAGATGGCGCCGCTTCATCACCACTACGAGGCCCTTGGCGTACCGGAGTCGAAGATCGTCATCCGCTTCTGGATTCTGACGGCGCTGTTCGTGATTCTCACCCTCCTGACGCTGAGGATCCGCTGATGCGTCAGGTGCTCAATAGAAACGTTAGCGTCTTAGGCGGAGCCAGGAGCGGTGAGGCCGTGGCCCTGCTGCTCGCCTCGCGCGGCGCAAGGGTCTTCCTGTCGGACTCCGGGCCGGGCAGCGACGACGTTCGAGAAGCCCTGGCCCAGGCGGGCGTCGAGTTTGAGTTTGGCGGACACAGCGACCGGGCTTCCAGCGCGGACATAGTGGTGATCTCGCCCGGTGTTCCGACCTCGGCGGCCCCTGTTCAAAAGGCGCTGGCAGCTGGTGTCCCGGTGTTCAGCGAGTTGGAGGTTGCTTCCTGGTATTGCGACGGCCAGATGGTCGCGGTGACCGGGTCCAACGGCAAGACCACCACGACGTCGCTGCTAGCCCATGTGATGCGCACGGCCGACCGCCCACTCGTGGTGGCCGGAAACATCGGGTCGCCGCTGTCGGCGCACGTCGGTGAGTGCATGGACGACACCGTCGTCGTGCTGGAGGTCTCCAGCTTCCAGCTCGACCATATCGAGGCCTTCCGTCCCCGCGTGAGCGTCCTGCTCAACGTCACCCCGGACCACCTCGATCGCTACGACAACGACTTCGCAAAGTATGCCGCGAGCAAGTTTCGGCTCTTCAGCAACCAGCGTCCCGGCGACGACCGGGGGGCCGGTGACGCACTGGTATTCAACGACGACGACCCGGTGGTCCGCGGCGCGGTGCGCGATTTCTGTCACGCGCGCGGCCTTTCACCATTCGCTTTCAGCATCGATCACGAGGTGGCCCGTGGGGCCTTCGTCCGTGACGATCAAATCATCATGCGCGTAGCGCCCCACCCAAGTCCTCAAGAAGAGGTCCTCATGCAAACAAAAGACCTGTCGCTTCGCGGTCGGCACAATCTGTACAACTCGCTGGCGGCCGCCATTTCCGCGCGTGCGATGGAGATCTCGTCGGACGTGATCCGCGAGAGCCTCGCTTCCTTCGAGGGCGTCCCGCATCGCCTAGAGTTCGTGCGCGACATGCACGGCGTCAAGTACATCAACGACTCGAAAGCGACCAACGTGAACGCGCTCTGGTACGCGCTCGAGAGTTTCTCCGAGCCGGTCGTGCTGATCGCTGGTGGCCGGGACAAGGGCAACGACTACGGCCCGGTCGTGCCCCTGGTGAAGGAGCGCTGCCGCGGCGTCATTGGGATCGGTGAGAGCGGGGACAAGGTGGTCCACGAACTGGGCGACCACGCCAAGGCCGCCGCCCGCGCCGACGACCTGAAGGAGGCTCTCCAGTACGCCCGGCTGATGGCAGAGGCCGGGGACGTAATCCTGCTCAGCCCCGCATGCGCCTCGTTCGACCAGTTCGCCAGCTACGAGGATCGCGGCGACACCTTCAAGCGGCTCGTGCACGAGCTCTAAAAACCCCACATCCCCCTGCCTGAATGGCGGTTGCCGCCCAAATAAAAGCCTCCGCGGAGCATCTGAAGCCGGCCGACAAGCCGGTCGTTTGGACCGTCCTCGCCCTGGCGGCGCTGGGTGTCGTGGCCGTGTACTCCGCGATCGCATTCCTTGCGGAGACGAAGGCTGATGGGGACGCGGCGCTGTTCCTGATGCGTCATCTCGGGAGGACCGGCCTCGCTCTTATCGCCGTCGGCATCTTCTCCTTGATCGACTACCGACGCCTGGCGAAGCTCTCGCGGTTCTTCTTGCTGGCGTCGCTCGGACTTCTGGCTGCCACGCTCCTCAGTGGTGTAATGCTCGGGGGCGCGCAGCGCTGGCTGGAAATCGGCGGCTTCTCGTTCCAGCCCTCGGACTTCGCCAAGGTGGCGCTCATCCTGCATCTGGCGGTGCTGCTCGCGCGCAAGCAGCCCTACATCCACGAGTTCGAGCGCGGCTTCCTTCCGATACTCTTCTGGTCCGTGCCGACGCTCCTGCTAATCGGGGTCGAGGATCTTTCCACGGCTGCCGTGCTGGCACTGGCTGTCGGACTGATGTGCTTCGTGGCTCGCGTCCGGGCATTGCATCTGAGCAGTGTCCTCGCCCTCCTCATGGTGGCGGCATTTCTGTTCTTGCTCACGTCGCCCACTCGCGCGGCACGCGTCGAAAGCTGGATCGGCGTCAAGATCTTCCCCCACACCGAGGAGGTCGCCGTATTCAGCGCGCAGGCCGAGGGCTACCAGGCGCGCCAGGCACGGATTGCCTTCGCGATGGGCGGACTCACGGGCGTCGGTCCGGGCAAGAGCATTCAGCGCGACTTCCTACCGGCGCCGTACAACGACTTCATCTTCGCCATCGTGGGCGAGGAGTACGGGCTGCTAGGGGCCGGACTGCTCCTAATGGCATTCGTGGTGCTCCTCTTCCGCGGGATGCTGCGCATCGCCCGACAGGCCACTGACCCGCTCGGCCTCTTCCTCGCGGTAGGACTTACGGCCACTCTGGTGCTGTACGGGTTCGTGAACGCCGGGGTGGCCAGCGGGCTGCTGCCGGTGACCGGACTGCCCATGCCGTTCGTCTCGTACGGAGGAACGTCGCTGCTTGCGACCGGCATCATGGTGGGGATCCTTCTGAACATCTCACGCCACGTCGATCCGGAGCTTAGGTGAGCGAGCGCACGGCCCATAGCATCCCCGAAACGACTGCGTCACCGCGGATCCTCTTCGCATGTGGAGGGACGGGCGGGCACGTTTATCCCGCCATCGCAATCGCGGACGCGATCCGCACGCGAGAGCCCCGAGCCGTGATCTCCTTCGCGGGAACGCGCGATCGCATGGAGTGGCAGGCGGTGCCCAAGGCCGGCTATGAAATCCACCCGGTGACCGTCAGCGGATTCCAGCGCGGCCTCTCGCGCGAGGCCCTGACGCGCAACGTGTCATTCCCCTTCAAGCTCGTCCGCGGACTCATGGAGAGCCTGCGCCTGGTCCGCAGCACGAATGCAGATGTGGTCGTCGGCACGGGTGGCTACGTGGCCGGACCCGTGGGCGTTGCCGCATCGCTTCGGCGCCGCCCGCTCGTACTTCAGGAACAGAATGCCTACGCCGGGGCGACCAACAAGCTGCTGAGCCGGTTTGCCGAGCGCATCTTCCTGGCTTTCGACGCAGCGCTCGACTTCTTCCCGCGCAACAAGTCCGTGGTCGCTGGCAATCCGGTGCGCGCGGATCTATCAACGGCGGACCCGCACGAAGCTCGTGCCCACTTTGGAGTGGAAGTGGGCCAGCACGTGCTGCTGGTGATGGGCGGCAGTCTCGGCGCCGGACCGATCAACGAGGCGCTGTCGTCAAACATCGAGCGCATGCTCGAGGACGAGCGCCTGGTGGTGGTCTGGCAGACAGGCTCCCGCTACTTCGACGAACTCGAGCGCACCATTCCCAAGCATCCACGGCTACGCCTGATGCCGTTCCTGGATCGGATGGACCTCGCCTACGCCGTTGCCGACCTGGCCGTCTGCCGCGCCGGCGCTATTACGTGCAGTGAGCTCGCGGTGACGGGCACTCCTAGCATCCTCGTCCCCAGTCCCAATGTGACCGCCGATCACCAGACAAAGAATGCTCGAGCCATGAGCGATGGCGGTGCGGCCGTTCTCATGCCTGAGGGGGAGGTTGGAAACCGCTTGCTGGACGAGACCCGCCGCTTGCTGGCGGACGATCCGGAGCGCGAGCGGATGGCAGCCGCCGCGCGTGCAATGGCGCGACCGGACGCTGCGGACGAGATAGCAGACTATGTCTTGAACCTGGCGCGAGGAGGCAAGCCGCGATGACGGAGATGCGGAGACAGCCGGGATTCGGTCGGATGAAGTCGGTCCACATGGTCGGCGTGGGGGGGATAGGCATGTCCTCGATCGCCGAGGTGCTGCTGGCGCGTGGCTACCGCGTGTCCGGCAGCGATATGCAGCGCAGCGACACGACGCAGCGGCTCGAGCGTCTCGGCGCGCAGATCTACGAAGGCCACGATGCCAGCAACGTGCGAGACGCCGACGTGGTCGTGTTCTCGAGCGCCGTCAAGCCGGACGTAAATCCGGAGACACTCGAGGCCCGACGCCGGCACATCCCCCTGATCCGCAGAGCCGAGATGCTTGGGGAGCTGATGCGGCAGAAGTACGGCATCGGTATCGCCGGAACACACGGCAAGACCACGACCACGT
>JBJHBB010000259.1:0-1051 GCA_050485265.1 Rhodothermales bacterium
GCGCTAACCCTTCGGGTGGCCCGTTTGGAAGCCTTCAAGCGAGCGTCGAGGCGACGTACCTTGAGAGGCCTCTCTCACCAAGAATCGATCTACAGATGCAGACGACCGCATTCGCCGCCGAGCCGAAGACCGCCACTACTGGTCGCCAGCACAATTTCTCGGCCGGGCCGGGCACGCTGCCTCTCGAGGTGATGGAGGAAGTCCGCGATGAGCTTCCGATCTACGACGGCGTAGGCTCCTCGATCATGGAGATAAGCCACCGGTCGAAGGCCTATGACGCCGTCTACGAGGGCGCCAGGCAACACCTTCGCGATCTGCTAGGGCTCGGCAGCGACTGGCACATTCTGTTTCTGCAGGGCGGCGCGTCGATGCAGTTTCACCAGGTGCCTCTCAACTTGCTTCCGCCTGGAGGATCGGCAGATTACCTGGTGACGGGTTCGTGGGCCAAAAAGGCGCTGAAGGAGGCCGAGATCGTCGCTTCGGGACGCGGCGCTTCTGCGCGAGCGGCAGCCTCGAGCGCAGACGCCAACTTCAACTACATCCCCCATCACGACCAGTGGGACCTCGACGACCGCGCCGCCTACCTGCATTACACAAGCAACAACACCATCTTCGGGACGCAGTTCGCCGATGAGCCGCGCGTGGGCGTGCCGCTGGTTTGCGACGCGTCGAGCGACTTCTTGAGCCGACGCATGGACGTTGACCGCTATGGTCTCATTTACGCGGGTGCGCAGAAAAACATCGGTCCCGCCGGTGCCACTGCGGTCCTCATTCGAGACTCCTTCCTCGATGGGGCTTCAACCGGGCTGCCGAGTATGCTCGCATACCGCACGCACACCGACAAGCTGTTCAACACACCTCCGGTTTTCGCTGTATACGTCGTCGAGAAGGTTCTGCGCTGGCTGAAGGCTCAGGGCGGGCTTGACGGGATCGCCGCATACAACCAACAGAAAGCCGATCTGCTCTACGGCGCCATAGACGACAGTGACTTCTATTACGGCACCGCCGAGCGCGACTCCCGGTCGAGGATGAACGTGACGTACCGTATAAG
>JBJHBB010000259.1:1061-4291 GCA_050485265.1 Rhodothermales bacterium
GCCCTGGAACCCGTTTTCATCAAGGAAGCCAGCGACGCAGGGCTGCTGGCGCTGAAAGGACACCGGTCGGTAGGTGGTCTGCGGGCATCTATCTATAATGCCTGCAGGCTAGAATCCGTCGAGGCGTTGGTCGCCTTCATGCGCGAGTTCGAGCGCACGCGCGGCTGATTCGGCCTGGTTCTGCGTCGCTATAGGCCATTCTGTAAGGGTTGACCTCGCGCTACTTAGGAGGCCTCACCGGCATTGCGGAGGAATGTTCTTGACCGTATCTATACGCGTCCGAGGTCAATCCAACCACATATGCCGCAAACCGTTGGTGTTCCCCGCGAAACTTCCCCCGGTGAACGTCGCGTAGCCGCGACGCCGGAAACGATCCAGCGTTTGAAGAAGGCGGGCCTCGACGTTCTTGTGGAGGAAGGTGCCGGCGTTTCGGCCTATATCTCGGACGAGCAGTTCTCGGAAGCAGGAGCCACCATTGCCAGTCGCGAGGAGGCACTTGGCGCGGAGGTGGTTGTGACCATCTCGCCACCTCGGGAGGATCTCGCGAGGTTCAGGCCGGGAAGCACCGTCATCGGTTTCCTGCGCCCGCTGGACGATCCAGACGGCGTTGCGGCAATGGCCACGAGTGGCGTGACGGGAATTGCGGTGGAGCTCGTGCCGCGCATCACGCGCGCGCAGAGCATGGACGCGCTGTCGGCCATGAGCACCGTCGCGGGTTACAAGGCGGTTCTCCTCGCCGCTGACCATCTCCCGAAGTTTCTCCCGCTCCTGACTACGGCTGCCGGGACAATCCGACCCGCTCAGGTTCTTGTGCTCGGCGCGGGCGTCGCGGGTCTGCAGGCGCTGGCGACCGCGCGGCGCCTTGGAGCCGTCACATCGGCGTACGATGTGCGTGCCGCTGCCCGCGAACAAGTTGAGTCACTCGGCGCGCGGTTCGTCGAGTTGGAACTGGAAACGCAGGACGCGGAAGACGCCGGCGGCTACGCCAAGGCCCTGGCCGAGGACGAGCAAGAGCGCCAGGTACGTCTACTTGCCCAGCACATCGCCAAGGTGGACGTCGTCATCACCACGGCGCTCATTCCCGGACGTCGCGCCCCCGTGTTGATCACAGACGAGGGCGTGAAGGGGATGCAACCCGGCTCTGTGATCATCGATCTGGCAGCCGCCAACGGAGGCAATTGCACGGTGACCCGACCGGATGAGACGGTGCTCCACCGTGGCGTGCAAATCCTCGGTCCCACGAACCTCCCCGCCGAGATGCCTCTGCACGCCAGTCAGATGGTCGCCCGGACGTACATGGCGCTGATTACGGCCTTCACCAAGGACGGACGCTTCAACCCCGACCCCGAAGACGAGATCATCGCTGGTGCCACGGTCACTCGGGACGGAGAGATCGTTCACGAACGAGTGCGTGGTCTGGTCGCCTCGCACCAGGGCTAGCCCACCCAACCACATTACCCATGTCAATCTCCCTGCTGGTAGTGTTCGTGCTCGCGGCGTTCGTGGGCCTGGAGGTGATCTCGAAGGTCCCCGCCACATTGCACACGCCGCTCATGAGCGGTGCTAACGCGATCTCTGGGATCACGATCGTAGGAGCGCTGGTGGTTACGGGAATGGTCGAGTCCCCCTGGGCGACGTGGATCGGGTTTGCAGCGCTGGTCATGGCCACGATCAATGTGGTGGGCGGCTTCCTCGTGACGGACCGCATGCTGGAGATGTTCAAGAAACGCGACCGGCCGGCCGCCGACGCGCAGGCTTCCACCAATGGCGCTCCCCGGGTGAGCTAAGTGATGGTAACCACGCTGATCACGCTCGCCTACCTGCTTGCCGCCTCGCTGTTCATCGTAGGTCTGAAGCGGCTGTCGTCCCCGCGCACCGCCCGCACGGGCAATCGGCTGGCCGCACTCGGCATGCTGGTAGCCGTAGTCGCGACGCTCTTTCAGCAGCAGATTCTGAGTCCGGTCGAGATGCTCGCCGGGCTCGTCGTCGGTGGCGCAATCGGTCTCTGGTTGGCGCGCACGGTCGAGATGACGCAGATGCCCGAACTCGTGGCCACTTTTAATGGATTTGGTGGTGGCGCTTCGGCGCTGGTAGCCGCTGCGGAGGTCGCCCGATACTCAGCTGGTGAGGTTGCGCCTGGAGAACCCTTCACCGCAGTGCTTGCGATCACCATCGTGTTGTCGGTGTTGATCGGCACTGTCACATTCTCCGGGTCCTTCGTCGCCTTCGGGAAGCTCAGCGGCAAGGTCTCCGGCGCACCGGTCAACTTCCCTGGAATGCGGTTGCTCTCGATCGGCATCGCGCTTGGCGTTCTCGTGGCCGCGGGCATCGTGATCGCAGGCGCGCCGGATTTCGCGCTGACCGACGCTCCCGTCCGGAATGGACTGATCGCCGTTGGCGTGCTCGCGTTCTTCTTGGGGATACTCCTGGTCGTGCCAATCGGCGGCGCGGACATGCCGGTGGTGGTTGCTCTACTGAACTCGTACTCGGGGATCGCCGCCTCGATGGCCGGCTTCGTCCTGGACAACTACGCGCTGATCATCGCCGGCGCACTGGTGGGCGCAAGCGGGCTCATCCTCACCAGGATCATGTGCGACGCCATGAATCGGTCCCTCACCAATGTCCTCCTGGGAGGTTTTGGGGGAGGCGACGATCAGCCCGAGTCGCAGCTCAGCACCGAGGGTCTTTCGGTGCGAAGCACGAGCGCCGACGATGCGGCGATCCTGATGAGTTATGCTCAGAAGGTGATCATTGTGCCGGGCTACGGCCTCGCGGTGGCGCAGGCGCAGCACGACGTTCGTGAGATGGCGGACCTGCTTCAGGCGCAGGGTGTCGAGGTGATGTATGCCATCCACCCCGTGGCGGGCCGCATGCCCGGTCACATGAACGTGCTCCTGGCCGAGGCCAACGTGCCGTACGATCAGCTCTTCGACATGGACGAGGTGAACGCTCACTTTGAAACGGCCGACGTAGCGCTCGTAGTCGGTGCCAATGACGTGGTCAACCCCGCTGCACGCTCCGACCCGGGTAGTCCGATCTATGGCATGCCCATTCTGAACGTCGACCGTGCGCGCAACGCGATCGTCCTGAAGCGCTCGATGCGGCCCGGATACGCCGGCGTCGACAACCTGCTCTTTTATCAGGACAACACGCAGATGCTCTTTGGTGACGCGAAGGACTCAGTGGCTGCCGTCGTGTCCGAGTTGAAGTCGCTACAGAGCGCTTGATGA
>JBJHBB010000260.1:0-4290 GCA_050485265.1 Rhodothermales bacterium
AGGACACGCAGCCCGGCGATCCCGAGCAGCGACACCGACGAAGAAGCGGATGAAGACGTAGCCTGACCCACGCGTGTGGCCTCCGGACTCGGTTGCTTGGTCGCTTCCAAGTCTCGCGAGGCCACACGCACGCTCAGAACATCTATCGCCGCCTCCGCTATCTCACACGGCCCCCGCCTTCATCGAGCAGGGCCACGAATCCACAGCTGTCGAGATACAACCGGCCGAGTTGGCGTCCCAGTCGACGTGCATCCACTCGCGGCCGGTCTCTACAGCACCGTCAACCGCTCGCTGCACGAGTGCCCTCCCAACTCCTTGGGGCCGATGCGAGAACGAGACGAGCGCGCCAAGCGGGGATGCGTGGACGCCCCGTCCCGCGCCACGTTCACGAAGCCGACGAGAGTGCCCCTCGTCATCTCGGGCGATGACCCAGCCGAGACTGAGGCGCTCGAGTTGGGTCGCCGAGTCGTCTTCGAGGGCTGGGTGGTCGAAGCCTTCAGCATGCAGAACTATAACAGCGTTCGTAGGTCGGTTCTCAACCCAAACGCGTCAAAAATCGGTAACGGCAGCACTACCTTTCATGAATTTCTTGGGCGCTCGACAAGATCAGTCGGCCGGCCGACGGGTCCAAGACCTTCAGGAGTGGCCGGACGAAAACACGAACACGCACTTGCTGCTCAAGCCGGCGGATCTCCATCGACAGCTCTCGCTCGCTCAACTCGGCCTCCTTCGCCAGCGCCATCTCCCGCGCCTCCGACGCCGAAACGAGATCTACGCTCAAGTGCGCAAGGCTGTTTGCCTGCTGTTCGTCATCTGCTGCAACGATGCGTGAGTAGCATGCTAAGCGTGATAGATCCGCAATCACAGCTCCACGCAGATCTCCGGAGGGGTGATGGCTGTAGGTAACGCCGCCGACTTGAAATGTCTCGTTGAACCCTAGACCCATGTCTTGCCCCATTGAGCGGCGGAGTTGAAACCACCAGTCCGCGACGCCAACAACCATAACGTGAAGGTCACGATGTCCGTCTAAGTCGCGAACTGTCCGCGAGACGACGTCTGAAATATCTCGGTCGGCCAATGGCTCGGTGCTGCATAGCTCCGCGATTCTCTTCAGGACTAGTCGGTCCTCTCCCCGCACGACACTGGCTGCCATGGTTTCGCCGAGTGATGAAGGGTCCGCGTGGACATCTGTTGCGACGAAGTACTCCTTCGGGGCCAGGGAGTGGACGCCGAACAACGGCGGGACGTCCGTCAGGACGTCTGTTATCTCGGGTGCGCATCGATGGAGCGTTCGCGCGAGGGATGGTGCCCGCTCTTCGCCCGTCAGCACGGAATCCCTGAATGCCGCAACTCTTGTCGGATCAAGCGGCCGGCGGATCAGAAGGGCTGACTCTCGCTCTCCCAGAGCGTCTTCGATCGCGCTGAGTCGCTCTGTGAGCCGGCCGCGGTCTGCCGGGGTCCCGATTTCAAGAGCCGCATACTTCTCCAGACGAGAGATAGCCGCTTGAAGGCGACGTGCAACGCTGCCCTGCTGCTTGAGCTGTGGCAGATCCATGCCCCTGAGGTCTTCTAGCCGCGGCACCGAGGCTCGCGCCTCCGTTTGGCCGACAAGAATAAGCGCTGCCGCGGCGTCTCTATAAGTCCCGAACTGCATCACGTAAGCTCGGAGAGCAGAGCGAGAAAGAGACTCCCACCAGCTGAAGCCCAGCGCGTCGGCCAGTTGCTCATCGGCGTCCCTGACCGCGGCTTCCCAGAAGTAGGCGGGACTGCCCATCCCTGCCAGTGCCGCGTAGAGCGCGACAGCGGTCTCATTCTCCAGGCCCTTCCAATCTTCCTGCCACGAGAGAAGGACCCACCCACGGAGTGCCGTGGCGCCCAGTTGGTTGAGCACATGCAGATCGGTCGACGCCCCTTCATATCCGTGGAGCGGAAGAGCGAGGGCCTGCTCGTATGAGTCAGCCCATCGTTGCAGCTCGGACGGGTTTGACTCATCAATCAGAAGCCGTGCCATCTCCCACGCTTGCTTCAGCGCCGCCGCAAGGTACGAGAAGGAGTCCCCTTCTTCGCGATTCGTTCCCGTGCGCATGGAGATGGCCTCACCCACGCGTAGAAGTTGTACCGTCAGTCCAGGCACTCCGATGGCCGGCGCACTCGGCGCCGGCGCAGCGGTGCGGAGACGCTGCGCGACTCGCGAGTACAGAACGACGACATCCGTGAAGGAGGCCAGGTCACGGCGCGACTCTGCCGTTCGGGCCAAGCCATTCACCGTGCTCAGCGTCTGCCGCAGCAATTGCGGGTCGCCGCTCAGGACTGCCTGCTCGATAACCGGCCAGAGAGCATGGCTCAGGGGAGCGAGCCGATCCGCGGGTCGTGATGGGCCCACGGTCTGCCGCCAGGAGAATTCCTTTCGGCGGTCCCCCATCGTCTCATCGATCACCTGGACTCTGTGGAGGATCTCTTCAGCCAATTGTTCGAATACCGCCAACCCGGCCTCCAAGGCGGCGAGCCGGCGCAGCTGAACAGCTTCGATGAGTTGGTCTCGCAGGGTGTCGAGTTCAGCACCGTACTTGCCAGCAGGGTTCTTAGGCATGCCGCTCCAACTTGAGACACCGATCAAGGGTTATCGCGACCTCATCGGGATCCACGGCTTCGCGAGCCGCAGCTGGTAGGAGGACGATGGGCTGACCGGTCTGAATCCGATCGCCAAGTAGTGGACGCCACCACCCTCGACGGTCATCCGACGAGACGATCTGCTCTGGTTCAATCTCTGCCGTCTGAAATGCAGCGGACGGCACAGTCGGGACAGTCTGGGCGAGCTCATCAAGCCACGCCTGGAGGCCATTCCTGTCGATATCGCGCAGCTGGCCTTCTCGCAACGCCGGAACCGGTGTTGCATCGTCCGGCTCGACGAAGAGCTCGCTCTTCTGGATTCCTTTGGCCTCGAGCAGTTCGACGAGGTCACCGTTGGCGTACGCTCGACTCTGCTGCTCTATGAGAGCGTCGTCCATGATTTCTAGAAGGAGGCGCATCGACTGCTTACGAACGTGCTGCGGATCGGAGATGATGCGGCCGGCAGCGAAGTAGGCGAAGCCTACGCCAACCGCGGTTGGGACTAACACCAGATTGAACGCTATCCACACGCTCCCATCGCTACTGAGCCACAGGGCTGCGGCGCCCGTCCAGATGGTTCCGCCGAGCCCGAACGCGAGAATGGGGTAGATCATCGTGTCGGCCATCAAGACCTGTGCTGTACGTGTGACAGCGAGCGCCTCATCTTTTACAAGTGGAAGCAGTACGAACAGGAATGGGAGCGCGGCAGCAACCAGGGCGGCCAACACCTGCCACGTGGTGAAGATTCCGTCGGGCCCCGGGAACGGCCGCCAGTCCGGCAAGAACGTGGGGTTTGTCGCACTCAGGACTAGCGCCAGAACAAGCAAGCCCCCGAAGTAGACAGCGATTCCGACGAGCAGACGCCAGCTCCCCACTTGACCCGGCTCGCTTGCCTGAGCGCGAAGGCCTGCCCAGACTCGCGCCACGACGGTCTGATCCCTGCTAAGTGCGCGTCGGATATCAGCCTCGACAGCTTGCAGAATCCACTCTCGCGGCCCTCTCCGACGAGAAGCCCAAGCGTCTCGGAGTCTCCTCTGAAGCGAGCGAAGCAAGTGCATATCTTCCACAATCCCGTTCTGGAAAGCCCGCCCGGTCCGCCACGACGCTCTATGACGAGGACACTAGCGGTGCCCATGGCCGCAGCGGGGTGTCGGGCTCCTCCACTGCGCCCTGCCTGACCGGCGAAGGCTGGCGCCCGATGTAGCGACCCTGACGGTGGGCTTCCGGCGATCCGCCTTAACGGCGTGCTCGCGGCGGTCCGTCCCGCGCGCTGCCGGGGGCGGCGTGGCGCGATGAGCGGCATAGCCTCAAGGCCCGCCCTGTGCAGAGTGCGTCGCCTGGGGCGGCTAGCTATGAACAGCTCGGCCGCCCTGACCTGCCGTTTCGATCGGCTTGGGCTCGCGCGGAAGCGCTCGTAACGGGGACCGCCGAGCGGGTACCGACCGACACGCTTGGGGCTCAAGCGCCGGGCCACGGGTGGTGCGCTCCACTGCCAGGAAGTGGGGCTCTCCATCGCCAACGGTGCGGACATCGTCCGCGTGCACGACGTGGAAGAAGTGGTGCGCGTCGCGAAGGTGGCGGACGCGGTCGTCCGGGCACGCGTGCCGTGACCGGGCGTCCCCGGCGTGTCTACCTCGCGCTCGGCTCGAACCTCGGCGACCGGATCGCACACCTGCGTGA
>JBJHBB010000261.1:0-4281 GCA_050485265.1 Rhodothermales bacterium
GGGAGGAGACGAACGGCCAGCCCGTGCATGACCACTCGCATGTAAAGGAAGCGGGCTAGAGCCAGGATCCGTAGGCGCGAAGAACCGTCGCGTTATGAGCACTTCCGCCATGCTCAGTGGCGAGCATCGCGCACATCTCCGCCACGTGGCGAGCCGGGACGCCCTTGCTGCCCTCACCTTCTTCCCCGAAGAGGATCATGGACGGCGCGATCCCGGCTGCCGTGATGCCAGCATCGGCGTACTCTCGTCCGACGGTCTCGATGAGTCGTGCGACACCTGCCTTGGACACTGAGTAAGCGGCTTGCTCGGCTACGCCACCGTCGAGACCCTGGCGAGATGCAAGCGCGACCAGCTGCCCTCCGCTTTCAGCTCTGGTCCAGCGCCGGACTGCCTCGCGGAAGACGAGAAACGTCGAAGTCATGTTAAGCCGGACAACCTGGTCGAAGTCGTCGAGGGAGGTCTCGCTAAACGACTTGCCGGCCCACGTGCCGACGGTGTGAATGACGCTATGGACGGGTCCTGCGGCGTCGAAAGCCTCGATCACGCCGGCTTCGTCCATGAGGTCGGCTTGCACGAACTGACCAGGTGAGTCCGACGGTCGCTCTACATCGACACCCACGACATCGGCTCCTAGCTCGTTGAGAAGGTCCGCCGCCACGCGACCCAGGCGGCCTGAGGCGCCCGTCACCAGTATTCGTCTGCCGCTTAGCGATTCAAGCATTGAACTTCGAGAGATGAGAATGGGTGAAGTGGCTCGACCGCGGACTTATTCCGACGAGGTGTGATCGTGGATGATCCGCCAGCCTTCTGCCCGATGCTGGAAGATTAGCGTGAACAGACCTCCCGGCCGATCCTCAGCACGCTCGAGACGCCAACGCCCGAACACGAGCGCGTAGGTGTCCGAGAGCATTGTTACGTCGAGATCCTCGAACGAAAGGGTGCCCATCGCTGCGGCATCGGGATAGCCACGCTCGTAAGCCTCGAGTGTGGTCTGCCAGCCGGTCCGGACGTTTCCGCCGGATGCAAATCGGAGGTCGTCTGTCTGCGCGTAGCCATTCATGAAGCCCTCGACCGAGCCGGAATTCCAGGCCTCCATCTGGTCGGCGAGCACGCGCAGAATAGCCGCTTCGTCGTAGTCGGCCTGCTGAAGTCCCGGCCGGGCCGACATCTCGAAGGCCGCCTCCGGCGGTGGTTCAACGCAACCCGAGAGCGCGAATAGTGTGGCCAGTCCCGTTACGATGAAGATGCGAGTCACGGCATTGATCGTGGGTTAGCCCGCAAAGCTAGCGTCACGCGCTTTCACCAACACAACACCCCCAAATTGACGCATGCAGCCTGCGCTTGAAGTGACCCCGGGCGCTACTTACTTTCTGCAGCCGGCGCCCCGTGGTCCCGAGGGTCGTCCCGGCGAGGTCCCCGCGCACAAATCTCTACGCTTAGCCGCGCCTCTGCTACGTCTCGATCGTCCATAACACTCCTCAACGCGGTGGCGTTGACGGGGTGATTTTTGTCCAACAGGCGCGTGCGCATGTCTTCACGTTCCCGCTTTGCGGCGGAACGCAATGTGAGCGGTGACGGCGATATCGCCGAAGGTGAGATGCGCCGCATCGGCATCGTAGCCGCAGCGACGCTTCTGGCAGGCGTGCTGCTGTTCGGCTACGACGCTTCGCGCGCCGCCGACGCAACGGTTCCTCCCGGGCACTGGTTGCCAGCCGCGCTCACTGGTCTGCCTGTAGACACCATTCAGCCCGCTCCTCTGGAGCCGGACACGCTCGAACTTGAGTCCCCAATCAGCCTTTTCGGAATCGCCGACACACTCGAGACGCTGCCGGCGTTTCCCGGTCTCGCACAGCGGGACACAGTAGTTATTGATACGGTGGCGATCACTGCTGCAGCCCCGGACACGGGCCGGGCCGCTCGAATGCTTCCGCCGTTTCGCCGAGACGCCCCGACGGCTTCGCTCAGAGAACGTCGCCTGCCGCTTGGTCCTCCGCTGGGCAATTTCTGGACCCGCACGACAGAACTCGACACGGTCGAGGCTAGGTACGTGGTTCGCGAGCAGGTCGGCGGGGAAGACGTCCGTATGCCGGTGATGCTTGGACTGGACGCGTACCGTGATGCGCGCCTCCAGATGAGCCTCGACGACAACTTTAGAACGCTTGCGCGTCAGCGTGCCCAGCGTCAGCAGCAGCGCGCCGGCGTGGGATTCGGCTTCGATATCCCGGGTGGCGCGGGCGCAGGACTGCGGACCATTTTCGGTTCCGACCAGGTCGACCTCCGCGTCCACGGTCAGTCCAACGTCAATGTCGGCTTCTCGTATCGACAGAACGAACAGCAACAGGCCGCCACCGGTCAAGGAGGCCGCGTAGACCCCGACTTCGGACAAGAGCTCGGCCTGTCGATCATCGGGACGATCGGGGACAAGCTGGAGGTCAACGTCAACTATGACACCCAGAATGACTTCGACTTCCAGAATCAGGTCCGCCTGACCTACACAGGCTACGAGGATGACATCATCCAGCGCATCGAGGCCGGCAACGTGTTTCTGCCTGTCGAGAGCGACCTGATTCGAGGAGGCCAGCGGCTGTTTGGCATCAAGGCGGACATGCGAATCGGCGGGCTGGGGATCACGGCGGTGGCCAGCCAGCAGGACGCCGAGAGCGACGAACTCGTGATCGAGGGTGGCAGCCAGACCACGCCCTTCCAGCTCCTCCCCACCAACTACGAGGACAACGCCCACTTCTACCTCGGCTATTACTTCTACAACAGGTGGGATGCCGCGCACGCCAATCCGCCCAATCCGGTTTTCGGACCGGTTCGGTCGTTCGAGAACATCGAGGTCTTCAAGTTCGACATCTCGCTTACGGCACCTGACGTGAGCGATGACATCGTAGCCGCCGTGGCTTTGCTTGATCTGGGCGAGCCGGAATCCGTGCTCCAGGGTGGTCGCCACTATCTCGATCTGGAGGGCGACTCCCCTCCTCCCCCGCGGCCAATCGTGGGTGACCGGTATAACCAGGCCGCGCTCGATGCGCTGCGCGAGGGTGGCTTTACCAGCAACGGTGCCGCGCGCGATCGGCTGGCGCAAAACAACGTCAACCCCGACGCACTCGGGGATGGTGATCTCGTAGTCTCCCGATTCAAGCGGCTACGTCAGAATCAGGATTACACGATCGACGATGTCTTCGGGACGATCTCGCTGAACCAGCCCTTGAACGAGAGTGACGTGCTCGCGGTCGCTTACTCGTATCGCCTGGCCGACGGCACGTTGATTCGTGTGGGGGATGTTGGGCAGGGCAGCGCGTCCGGCAACATCGACGACGGGCCGCGCATCATACTCAAGCTGCTCCGCCCGTCCAGCCCGCAACCAACCGACGCCGCGTGGGACCTCACCATGCGCAACATTTACCGCGTGGGCGGGCGAGGCCTCGATCCAGACGGCTTCGAGCTTCAGATCGAGTATGCCGGGTCCGGGCAAACTGCGCAGCGCACGCTCCCCGGGGTCTCGATCGGCCAGCAGCAGACGCTGCTGCAGACCATGGGTCTGGACCGGGTCAATCAGGAGGGCCAGCCCGGCAGCGATGACCTGTTCGACTTCCTGCCCGGCTTCACGATCAGGCCCGGGACCGGGCGAGTGATCTTCCCTCACCGCGAACCATTCGGCCGCCACCTGGAACGTGTGCTGTCCGGGGCCGCCGGCGTCGAGGTCCGCCTAGACGGTTTCGCGAGCGCCGAAGAGGCCATCGAGCGTTACGTCTTCGATGCGCTCTACACGGAGAAACCGGAGACTGCCGCCCGGCAGACCGACAAAAACGTCTACCGCCTTACTGGCTCATCTCGCGGAACGGTCCAAGACTTCTACGACCTCGGCTTCGCGATCGTCGACGGCTCAGTCGACATTCGCTCAGGAGGCACGCAACTCGCCGAGGGGGTCGACTACACGGTCGACTATACCACGGGCTCCGTAACCATCACCAATCCGGCCTACCTGACTCCCGGACGCGACATCCGCATCAACTTCGAGCGGCAGCAGTTCGTCGCCATCCAGAAGAAGACGCTTCTCGGGCTGCGCGCACAGTATGACTTCACGGACCGCTTTGCCGTCGGCGGCACGTGGATGCGCCTGACCGAGCGACCACTCATCGACAAGTATCGCGTGGGCGAGGAGCCCATTGCGAACTCCATCTGGGGACTCGACGCGCGCTACGAGGCCGATCCCCAGTGGATCACCAGGATGGTCGATGCCATCCCCCTCGTGCAAACGCGCGCTCCGAGCCGCTT
>JBJHBB010000262.1:0-4266 GCA_050485265.1 Rhodothermales bacterium
TGACGGTGTAGTCGCGCTCCAGCATCCAGTTCAGAAAACCACGGTACCGCTCCGTCATCATCGGCACTCCGCGCTCCTGGAAACGTAAAGCCAGGGGGCTCAGGAACCGGCGGTGCAGGAAGATGACCAGCGGGATGGTGATCGCCGCGAAGACGAGCGTCTTCCAGTTGGTCAGTCCCACCAGCAGCGCCGTAACGGCCACTGCCACGTAACCGACCCGTTTTGCAAACCGGGTTCGCTCGCGTTTCGGCTCATTCTCGAGGCGCATGAAGAAGCCGGTCACCACCGGGTTGATCACGAGCGCCACAAAAAGGCTCGCCGAGAGGGTCGCGATCAGCGTCAGCGGCAAGTACGACATGAACCGGCCGATGATGCCGGGCCAGAAGAGCATCGGTACGAAGGCGGCGACCGTGGTAGCCGTCGACGCGGCCACGGCGCCACCGACCTCGGCGGTCGCCAGGCGGGCAGCCTCCCATCGGTCGTAACCCTCCTCTCGGAAGCGGTAGATGTTCTCGATGACGACCACCGCGTTGTCGACCATCATCCCCAGCGCGATGATGAGGCTGAACAGCATGATGAAGTTCAGCGTCTGCCCGGCGGCCGCGAACAGGATGAACGCGATGAACATCGACAGGGGGATCGCGATGCCGACCAGCGTCGCGTTCCGCACGCCCAGGAAGAACAGTAGCACGCTAACCACGAAGAGCAGCGCGGCCAGAATGTTGTTCTCCAGGTCCTTGATGAGCGTCTCGACGTTCTCGCTCTGATCGCCGGTGTAGGTCACCTCGGTGCCGGTGGGCAAGGTGTAGTCACTTACCGTGCGACGGACGTCCGCGACCGTCTCGATGATGTTCGCCCCCGGTCGCTTTTTGACGATCAGGCTGATGACCTGCAGGTTGCGCGAGTTCGCCACGGGTTGGAAAAGACCCGGTCGCACTTCCTCCTGGAGCACTTCGAGACGTGCGTAGCTGGTCCGATCCTTGAAGCCGAAGACCACCTCGGCCACGTCCCTGATGTAGATCGGCCGAGCGCCCGGCGCCGTAATGACGATCGATTCGATCTCTCGGGGATCTCTGAACTCGCCATCAACCCGAACGAGGTAGTTCAGCCTGTCGACGTCGATCGAGCCCCCGGGGATGTTGGTGTTCTCCCGCTGGATCGCTTCGGTTACGTCATCGAAGGTGAGGTTGTAACCCTGCAGCGCCGCCAGGTCGACATTGACCTGAACCTCGCGCTCGATACCGCCGATGAGGTCGACCTCCAGCACACCGGGGACGTTCTCGATCGCATCCTCGATCCGCTCCGCCGTGTCGCGCAGCTGCGCCAGCGAGTAGGAAGCGGCGAGATTGACGGTGATGATCGGAAACTCGGACGTGTCGATCTCCGAGATGATGGGATCCTCGACCTCTGACGGGAAGTCCGTCCCCGCACGATCGACGGCGTCGCGTACCTCCTGCTTGGCATCTCGAACGTCGACGCTCGGGAGGAACTCAATCACCACGGTAGAGACGCCCTCGGTGGAGGTGGAGCGCAGCTCGTCGATCCCCGAGATGTTCTGGACTTCGCGCTCGATCTCCTGGGTGATGATGCTTTCGATGTCGCCGGGACTCGCTCCGGGGTAGAGCGTCGTCACCACGATCGTCGCAAACTCGATCTGTGGTGCGGATTCCTTCGGGATCGTGAGATAGGAGTAGAGACCCCCCACGCTCAGCAGCACCGCCACCACGATGACGGCGACCCGATTCCGAATGGCAATGTTGGTGATCGTCATGTTGCTTCCGCTCGGGGGGTTGGCGGTCTACTATTCTTCGGTGGTGCTCACGAGCGCCGAGCGGCGCTCCAGGATGCTCACGGGGTCGCCCGTGGCCACGGTGGTCTGGCCCTGCGTGATGACGAGGTCACCGGCATCCAGGCCCTCCACCACCACGACGCGGTCGCCGGACTGCGCGCCGAGAATGACCCGGCGCGCCTGAGCCCTCGCCGCGCCGTCGTCGGTCCGCACGATGTAAACGGTCGGTCCAGCCTCATCCCTGACGATTGCCGCCAACGGGACTGCGAGGACGTCGTCGAGGGTGCGCCGGGTGATTTCCATACGGACGACCATCTGCGGTTTGAGCTCGCGCGCCCGGTTGTCGACCATCATTTCGACCGGAAACGTGCGATTCTGCGCGTCGATGGTCTGCCCGACGAAGCTTAGCTGTCCGCGAAGCGGTGGTAAGCCGTAGGCTTGCGGAGTGATCACGGCCGGCGATCCGACACGGATGTCCCCTGCGTACCGCTCAGGGACGCCCGCGGTGACCTTCACCACGCCCGTCGCCACGATGCGCACGACCGGGGTGCCCGGCGCCACCTGCTCACCGCGCTCCGCCAGATGGCGCTCGACCACACCGCTGAACGGCGCGATCACCCGGGTCCGCGCAAGCTGTTCGCGGGCCTGAGCGACTCCTGCGTCGGCCTGGGCGATCTGCGCGCGTGCGCTCGCCACCTGGGTCCGCACGCTCTCGAACTCGAGAGCGCTGATGATGGAGTCGCGATAGAGCGGCTCCTGTCGGCGAAACTGATCCTCGGCCAGATCGAGCTGCGCCTGAGCCGAGGCCCGCGATGCCTCCGCCTGCCGAAGTTGTGCCTGGGCCAGACTGGCATCGATTTGTGCGACCGCACCTCCGCGGCTGACGGCAGCACCGAGCGGAAGCAGTGACCGGATGGTGCCGGACGCCTCCGCCGACAGCGTGGCATCCTCGGTAGCCTCGACCGTTCCTGTGAGCTGGACCACGTCCTCGAAGGAGGCCGAGCGCACCTCGACGACCTCTACTGGTACCGAACGACCGGCATCAGCGGCCGACTGGGCCGTGGCGTCGGTGTCTACGTCGCCGTCGGCACCGCAGGCCGCGAGTGCGAGAAGTCCAGCAAGCGCGACAGCCGCAATGCTAGTTGATCTGAGAGACTGCGTCATGAAATCACTGACCGTGGTCAATCGACCGTGGTGAAGAGGAAGTCGGTGCTGGGGGTGGGTTCGGGGAGGATGAGCCCCATCGCCCGCTGAAGGGCGCTCCGAGCCACGAGGTAATCGTAGACCGCCTGCAGGTATCCGAGTTGAGCCTGATCGAGCTGAGACGATGCCATGCGGACGTCCATCTGCGTAGCAACACCCGTAGCCAGGCGAGAGCTCGCGAACTCAAATGCCGTCTCCGCCCGTCCCACATTCTCGCGCTGCGCGAAGATCTGCTGACTCGCCGTGCGAAGGTTGCGAAGGGCCTGCTCGACTTCGAGCGCAACGCCTTGCTGGCTCTGCTCCAGGTCGATCCGCGCGCGCTCAACGGCGATGGCGTCCCGCTGAACACGATACCGCGTCTGGAAACCGTCGAAGATGGTCCACGACAAACGCGCTCCCACAGCGACAGTCGGGTTCCAGTAAGCGCCGTCGAAGAAACCGCGGTCTTCGACCGTCACCCCGAACGGATCGCCGGGTGAGGCGCCCTGGCGGACGATGGTGCGATCGTCAGGCACTGTCCCCTGATAACCGACATTGGCGAAGGCGCTGACGACGGGCATGTACCCGCCACGAGTCATATCGAGGTTCACCTCCTGCAGGCTAACAGCGAGGCGCGCTTGCTGCACTTCCGGTCGCCGCTCGATCGCGACGGCCAGCGCGTCGTCCAGCGAGACTAACTGCTGGAGCGGGTCCTCGTCCATCTCGAGCGTTCCTTGCAGTCGGACGGGCTGGTCGACCGGCAATCCCAGCGCAAACATCAGGTTGCTCAGCGACAGGCTCGCAACGTTCTCCGTCTGGAGCAACTGCGTCTGGATGTTCGTCAGTTCGACCTCGGCCGACAGGCGTTCGAAGACCGGAAGCGTCCCCGCCGAAACGCGCCGAGCGGTCTCAGTGAGGGTCTGTTCCGCCCGGTCGGCGCTAGCACGCGCGACCGCCGCTTGCTGCTCGGACAGGAGCGCCTGGTAGAAAAGCTCCCTGGTTTCGTGGATCACGGCGTGCTGCTGCGCGGTCAGGGCAGCCTGATTGATCTCCCGGAGACTGCGCGCTCCCCTGACGGCCGCGAAGGCCGTTCGGTTATAGAGCGCCTGAGTGATGGAAATCTGGGTGACGAACTGATTGGGGACGGCGAACGGATTGTCGCTGTCGCCGAACCCTACGCCCGCCTGCTCGAGACCCTCAGCCTGCAAGCGACGGAACTCGTCGAGCGGGATGGGCTCGGTCGATTCGTCCCCGTCGGTTCTAGCGGTCTCATTGTAGGCGAGCCAGTCCAGCAC
>JBJHBB010000263.1:0-3552 GCA_050485265.1 Rhodothermales bacterium
GAAGAAGGTCAGCAGCAGCGTTGCAATGTGATGGCCGTCGGAATCGGCATCCATCAACAGAATCACCTTGTGGTAGCGGAGTCGCGTCAGGTCGACGTCGTCCCCGAGGCCGCAACCGAGCGCATCCACGATGTTCGAGAGCTCCTTGTTCTCGAGGACCTTTTTGCTGGTGGCCTGCTCCGCGTTGAGCACCTTGCCCCGCAGTGGCAGGATCGCCTGCGTGTTTCGGTCGCGTCCCTGCTTGGCGGAGCCACCGGCAGAGTCTCCCTCCACGATGAACAGCTCCGATTCGCGCGGGTCGGTCGACGCGCAGTCTGACAGCTTGCCGGGGAGGTTCAGACGATGGCTGACCGCGGTCTTACGGCGAGCCTGCTTGGCGGCGGCGCGGCTGGCCATGCGCGCACGAGCGGCCTGGATGATTCGCGTGACGATCGCCTCGGCGGCGGTCGGATGGCCGTTCAACCACTGCTCGAGGTCGATGCGCAACGCCGCCCCCACCTGGGCTCTCGCCTCGGGATTGTTGAGACGTTCCTTCGTCTGGCCCTGGAACTGGGGATCGAGGACGAAGAGGTTGACGATGGCAAACAGGCCTTCTCGGATGTCGTCGGCCGTGATCTCGAGTTTCTTCTGACCGAGATCGTGCGTATCGATGTAGTTGCGCACGGCCTTGGTGACGGCGTCCTTGAAGCCCTGCTCGTGCGTCCCCCCGAAACGTGTGGGAATGCCATTGACAAAGCTCTTGAGCTGCTCGCGCGGCGCCTCGGTCCAGTGCAGGGCGACCTCTACCCGGCCGCCGCCGGGAATCTCCTCCTGGACGAAGAACGGCTCGATGTGGACCGGCCTGGCCTTGTCCGCTTCGCGCAGCTGCTCCAGGTACTCGGCGATGCCACCCTCGTGGTGGTACTCGTGGCGCTGCCCGTTGACTTCATCCTTGAAGACGATCTTCAGCCCGGCGTTCAGGTACGTCTTGACCTCAAGCTGTTCCCCGATGAGGGCCGCGTCGAACTCGACGGACTCGAAGATCTCCTCGTCAGGCCGGAAAAAGATGGACGTACCGGTGCCGCGGACGTCTCTCGACACGATCTCGAGGTCGCAAGTCGGAGCGCCGCGCTCGAAGCGCTGCCGGTAGCGCTTGCCGTCGCGCTTGACCTCGGCAACGAGTTCCTCGGACAGGGCATTGACCACCGAAGAACCAACTCCGTGGAGCCCCCCCGACGTGATGTAGTTCGCGTGGTCGAACTTGCCACCCGCGTGGAGCGTCGTGAGAATCACCTCGAGCGCCGACACGCCCTTGGTGGGGTGCGTGTCCACGGGAATGCCGCGCCCATTGTCGACCACGGTCATGCTTCGGCCGTCACGATGCAGCGTCACCTCGATCAGCGATGCAAATCCGTTGACCGCTTCGTCGACAGCGTTGTCAACGATTTCCCAGCAAAGGTGATGGAGGCCGGCCTTGCCCGTTCCCCCGATGTACATCCCCGGGCGGCGGCGCACCGGCTCCAGCCCCTCGAGTACCTGGATGTCCTTGCCGGTGTAGCTGGAGAGTTCGGCCACGGAGATTGTCTGGGCGCCGTCGGGGCGAGCGATTAGATGTCGAAGGGTACCGGAATGTCGAGCCTGGAGAGCGCCTGCGCGATGAAGACCTTGTTGCTATCGACCTGCGCGCGGTCGCGCTCCTTCATGAAGCGGTCCAGGAACTTGCGTGCCGGCGGCCGCCACGTGATGCTCTCGAGATAGACGGGGAGATACTGACTGGCGGCCTTCGAGATCTCCTTCTTCAGACTTCGGGGCGCCTTCGAGAAGAGGTACTCGGCGTAGGCCACGCCCGAGTTGTGATGGATGCTGTCATCACGAACGAGCCGCCGCGCCATCTCGCCCAGAACCGTCTTCTCAGCTGCGGCTGAGATGTCTTTGAAGGCCGGGATGACGGCGCCCTCGAAAACGACCTGAAATCCCACGACCTTCTGCTCGATCATCAGATCGCGGTCGAGGATCATCTCACCCAGTTCCTCGAGGTATGGGTTGTGAGCCTCCACGTCGTCCAGACCACTCACCAGCTGAGTCCAGCCCTCGACGTGCTTGCCCTCGTCCTGGACCATCGTGGTGTAATACATCCGTGCGTCGTACTCCTCGACGTCGAGCAGTAGCTGCGTCGAGGCCTCGACGGCGATGATGTCGGCCTGGAGCTGCTGCTTGACGACGCTCGACCAGACCAGACGCCAGCGCTCGTTCTCCATGGCCGGCACGAGCGGGAGCTGCTCCCAGCCGAGGCCGTCCACCGTCCACGTCCGCTTCTTCGCGGCCCGGTAAAAATGCTTGAGTTGCTTGAGGGAGTCGAACCGGACCGCAGCAGGCTCTACAGTCTCGATGTAGTGCATCTAGACATTGTGGCTGAGTTGGCGCGGCCAGGAGAACGGGGGGCGGCCAGCCGCATCCTGTAAAGGTAACGCCGTTGGGCAGCGGGGCTCTGCTTGGCGTTGCGGATGCCGCAACACTCCAGGTGGCCTACTGGTCGGTGCGGAGGTGGATTTCCACGGGGGGAGGGATCACGCGGGCCAGCGTACCGCGCTGAATAACCGTCTTGCCCTTGTTGCCGCGATTCGAGACCTCGAACTTCGTCGTTCGGATTATCTCCCGTCTTCCGCGGCTCGTTTCCACTTCGAGGCCCTCGCGAGCGGCGTCGGACAGAGCGAAACCAAGCACCGCATCCTGCTTGCTCGAAAGACGCATCGCGATGACACCTTTCGCCGCCCCCTTAAATACCGGGATCTGGTGGACGGGGAAGATCAGGGCACGGCCCTCGCGCGATGCCATACAGACGTTCTCGTCACCACGACCGATCTGTACGCCGACCGCACGTGCCGTCCGTGGCAGCCTCAGATAGACCCGACCGTTCTTGTTTGACGGCTCGATGAGGCCCTCGAGCGTAAAACGAACTGCCATGCCCTCGTCAGTCACCGCGATGACGAATGGGCCGGTTGACACGTTCGACTCCGACGGCGCGCCGTCGCCACCGAACAGGTCTATGTCGGGATCGGACTGCGCCGGATCCGCGATCGCGTCTGGCAGCACGCGCTCGTCCACCATTACCACGCCGACCACGCGTTCGCGGTCGTTGAAGTCGAAGTGCTTCTGGATGGGATCGCCGTGACCGGTCGTCTGCGGGAGGTCGTCGACCCGGATGGTGTAGGCGCGCCCTATGTCGCTGAAGAAGACCACCGACGCCCGCGTCGAGCCGGCCAGCGCCCAGGCCACCTCGTCTCCTTCACGAACTCGGATTGACTCCACGTCTGCGTACGACCGCTGTCGCTTGACCCAACCGTCGCGCGTCACGATCACGTAGACGTCCTCGCGCACGATGTAGTCTTCGGCGCTGTACGCGATGGCTGCATCCGGTCCGAGTACCTGGCTGCGGCGCGGCGTCGCGAACCGCTTTTTCATGTCGCGCAGCTCGGCCCGGATGAGCGACCATCGCCCCTCATCATCCGCAAGAAGCGCACGGATCTCGGCGGCGGCGGCCTCCTTCTCCTCCAGTTCGGTCCGGATGATGTT
>JBJHBB010000263.1:3562-4260 GCA_050485265.1 Rhodothermales bacterium
ATGTTGATCTCGAGCTGCGCGAGGCGGTAGAGCCGGATCTCCAGGATTGCGTCCGCCTGCACATCATCGATCCCGAATCGATGCATCAAACGCTGGGCGGCATCCTTGCGATCGCGGCTGGCGCGAATGAGCTTGATGGCCTCGTCGAGGGCGTCGAAAATGATGACGAAGCCGCGCAGGATATGGATGCGCTTTTCCAGAGCCTCCAGGTCGAAACGCAGGCGCCTGGTCACGACCTCCATGCGGAAGTCGAGGAATGCCGTGAGCGCCTCTTTCAGGTTCACCTTCCGTGGAGCGGCGACCTCCGGATTCTCGGTGGGCACGAGGCACGTCATGTTGACGTGGAAGCGCGTTTGCAACGGCGTGTGCTTAAGCAGGTAGGCCACGGCGGCCTCGCCATCAGCGCCGCGCTTGATTTCCAGCACGATGCGGACGTCGTTGGTGGACTCGTCGCGGATGTCGACGATCTGGGGGACCCTCCCCAGCCGGATGTGGTCCGCGATTTTCTCGATCAGGTCGGCCTTGGCAAGCGCGTAGGGGATCGAGGTGATGATCACCTTACTCTTGCCGTCGAGCTCATACTCGCCTCGCAGGTCGATCGCACCTTCCCCATTCTCGTAGATCGCCTGGAGCTCGCCGTGGGTATTCAGGATGCGCCCGCCCGTGGGGAAGTCGGGGCCCTGCACGTAACCCATCAG
>JBJHBB010000264.1:0-757 GCA_050485265.1 Rhodothermales bacterium
CCCCTGCCGTCATCGTCGCCAGTGGAGACTACGTGCCGCCATGCAGGACGACGGGACTTCCACTCGAAACCCGTGATCGTGCGCGCCACTCTTCAGACTGCCGTGCAAGTTGGAGCGTTAAGGTCTTTGTACTGCTAGTCCTGGGCAGAAACTTGTGCCTCTAGTTCCTGGAGCAGCGCACGGATACGTCGCCTGGATGACTGGGAGACGGTGACTCGTTCAGATCGCCCGTACAGTTCAAGAACCGCCTGGAGTAGTGCCTTCTTGCTGCCGGGTCGCTTCGCCCCATCAGCGAACACTGCGGAGACAAGTCGTTCCTGGTCGGGAGCGTCAAGTAGGTCCTCAGCCTCCTTGACGCCGTGATCTGCGCTCACATCTCCGAGCGTCACGCAGCGGTTCCCGAGCAGCGGCCCGAATTCGGTCTCATAGCGCCTCTTCTGCTTTCGCCCCTCGGCATCGCCGTCCAGCAATACTAAGAACGAGCGTCCCCAACCGATGTAGAGCCGAATCAATGGATCAAGAGAGCCAGCGCCTCCCCCCGGAACAAGTGGAAGGCTAGGCCGGATTCCGAGGATCTCAATGGCATACTTGAGCAAATAGAAGTCAGACTTACCCTCGACCAAAATTACCTTCGGAACAGCTTCAAGTGTAGAAGGCCGATAGTCGAGCAGGTCCAAAACCGGCTGAAAGTACGAAGTACTCGACGGATTTTCAGCCACGAACCGACGATACGGAGTGGCGGATATGGACGTCTTTG
>JBJHBB010000264.1:767-4236 GCA_050485265.1 Rhodothermales bacterium
CAGCTGTACTAACGGCAAGGTAGTCGTCCAGCGACAGATCCCCTAGGGCTTCGTTCTTGACGACGAGGGCAGCATCGAGCCACTTGAGATTTATCATGTGGTGGGAGTGAGTCGTATAGATGAGTTGGCAATTCTCTGCCAATGTCTCAAAGCTCTTTAGGAGCTCTGCCTGGGCCTTCGAATGAAGGTTCGATGCGGGCTCATCCAAGAGGAATACGACCTCCTCGCCCTCGGCCGATAGCCCACGATATGACGTCATCAGCAAGAACATGAAAAACCAACGGAACCCGAGGCTTCGTTCAGAGAGATCGTAGTAGCCGTCGGGTCCCTTGATCTTCAGTTCCAAGTACGCCCCATCCGCGCTGCTGGCATCCGCGTCGAGTTGGACCTCTTGCGCTGCGGGCGCTCGGCCAAAGATTCGGTTCCAGCCATCAAAAACACGCGTTGTGATGTCTCGAGCCATGTCTAGTAGCAGGGCCTGCAGGTTGCGCTGGTCCGTCTTGTCGGCTGACTTCACGCGATCCACAACGTGCGTAGTGAGGTCTGCGCCATCTGCGATTTGCTTAAGGATCCTCTCGAATGTGAGGCGATAGAAGTCGTTCTTGTCTGACTCCTCGCCAGTGGAGTGCGTCGTTCCGTCGCGCAGTTCTTCCAGAACGAACTTGTCCGGAAGCTCGAAAAGAAAGTTTGGGAAGTACCAAATTCGTGGCAGCTTGGCTTTGAGATAGGAGACAGCTGACTGCCACTCTTCGGTCTTAGAGGTGTACGTTCGTGGCTTTGTCTGTCGCCCTACGGTTCCCGAAAGGACGAGATCCCATGTTCGCTTTGTGGTAACGTGGCGGGAGTTCTCAAAGATATACTTTTCAGATATTTCGATCGTGGCCGGCAGAGACGTAAGCGATAATCCATTCTCTCGCCTCAGATGGGACCTGAGCTTCTTCTGATCGTCTTCGGAGAGACGTACCGTTGCAGTTATCTCGATTGTGTCGTTAAAGTTTCCACGCTTGGAAATTGGAACCCACCGCTCCGGCTCACGAAGGAAGGCCATGCTGGGGTCGATTGCGTCGAGGTTCTCGGCACCATATGAGAAGCAAAAGATGGCCTCAAGAATGGTTGTTTTGCCGCTCTCGTTGAGGCCAACCAAGGTTGTGACGCGCTCCCTGGAGAGCGGGAGGGAGAGCTCATTGATTCCCTTGAAGTTCTGAAAGGTGAAGCCGATGTATTGCATGGATGTCTGCTCCCCGCGGATGCGCGCGCTCACCGTAGACGCTGGCCGAGCAGGAGCGGGGAATCTTGGACCGCCAACGTAGGTTCCTGTATCCGGTTCGTATCATCGGGTCCGAGGCTGGCATGGCGAAAGTCGAGTAGGCGGGCGCGATGGGTCATCGCGCGCAGATCAAGGCCGGCAACTGCCGTTCGGGTTGACCTGCAGTTTCTGGCGGTTGGGCGCATCGGCGAAGGCGCGCAAAGCGGGGACTTCCGGGCGTGGTCGTGCACACGGACCTTGACTTACCGGGCCGTACTGAGGTGGCCACGATCGCTGTTCGTTCCTGGCGTGACGGCGAGCCCGCGATCACCGACCGCGATCACGGGTGGCGGCAGGTCGGTGCGGGGAGAGACTTGCAGGCGAGCCGATCGTTGAAGTCTCAGTCCGACGTCAGCGGGATCGGGTGGCTTGCGGTTCGGGGAGGCGGGTGGCGTTGTCGCGGTCGAATTGGTGTTGGTCGAGGAATCCTTTGCGTGCGAGGGATACCCATCGGTGGTGTCCGATGACGATGTGATCGAGCGTGTTCACGCCGATGAGCTCGCCAGCGCGGGCGAGCCGGGTGGTGATGCGTTCGTCGTCGCGGGAGGGTTCGGGGTCTCCCGAGGGGTGGTTGTGGGCGAGGATGATGGCTGCGGCGTTGTGGAGGAGCGCGTCGCGGTAGACCTCTCGGGGAGACATGAAGGTGTGGTCGATGGAGCCGATCGAGACCGTCGTGGTCGCGATGAGCCGATGCTTGGTGTCGAGGTTCAGGGTCAGGCAGTGTTCTCGGTCGGCTCGCGCGAGCATGGGCATGAGGTGTTCGGCGGCGGCTTCGGGACTGGTGATGGCGGGCTGGTCGGTGGGGCTGCCGGGTCGGTAGCGGCGGTCGTGCTCGGCGGCGCAGCCGGGGCAGAGCGGATCGTTGTTCATCGGACGATGCCGGCGGCGAGGCTGATCTCCGCGCGGAGGAGTTCCACGGCCGGTGTGGGGGTCTGTGGTCGGTGGTGGAGGTAGCGCTCAAACAGTTCGGCGAGCCGGGCGAGTTCGCCACCATCGAGCGGTGCGGACCTGCCGGTGTGGTAGTCGGGGTTGTCGGTTGACATGGTTGCCTCCTTCGGGTTTCGACGTTCTTGGGGCCGCTGGGCTCAGCGTTGCGGGGACCGGAGCCCTGACGGTGAGAGGTGGGGGGCGCGTCGCGCCTGGGTGAGCGCGATCTGTCGGCGCAGTGCGGCGGCTTGCTCGGCGGCGTGCCGCCAGCGGCGGTGGGCTTGGGCCTGCCGTTCGAGCAGCGAGACTCTTGCGGCGATGGGCGGGGTCAGCGTCGCGGCTTGCGCGTGGGTGTCGGTGGGAGGCCCGGCACGGGCTGCCTCGTCGTGGCTTCGTCGGGCCGCTTCGAGTTCGGCCGGGTCGAAGGCGGGGCGTCGGGCGATGATGGCCTGTTGCCGTTCGTCAAGGTCGGTCAGCTGCGAAGGCGTGAGCTGTTCGAGGCGGCGCGCGAGGTACCGGTCGGTCTGGCCTTGGGCATGGTCGAACGCGGCCTGCGCGTCGGGACGGATTCCGGACGGTCGTTGACCGAGCATCGCGATGTGGTCGGGCAGCTCGAAACGTTCGCGGTAGGCAGCGATCGCGGTCACGGCGGTCAGCCAGGACTGCCGGTCGGCATCGGCTGTCGGATGCGCATCGAGGCTCATGGCCCAGCCCGGGAGCGGCCCGGCGTCAAGGTCGTGGCGTAGCTCGCGCCATCGCAGCCGCATCAGATCGGCGGCTTGTCGTGCGACCTGGTGGTCCGGCGTGTCACCGGGAGGGATCGCGGCGGCAGGTCCCCGCCGGCGGGCAGGCTCGATCTGCTCGGCGAGCATGCCGAGCCGCCAGTGCAGCACCGCTGCCGGCGAGTTGGCATCAGCGAGCGGTCGCGACCCGACCGCCGTGCGAAGGACGTCATCGACGTCGTGGCCGGCGAGGTCGAGTTGTCGGGCGCGGTCGAGCAGGGACGGCCAGGACGGATCCGCTGTCAGGCCGGTGAGACCTGCAGCGGTGAGGGCGTCGTCGAGCCAACGGTGGGTGGCCCGGCGGGCGGCGTCTTCGTAGATCGCTCCGAGTCGGGCAAGCGAGCCGATCTCGGTGCGGGAACCGCTGATGGTCTGGTGAGCGGAGAGCCGGTCGGGGTCTTGGCGGGCGCACACGCTGGCGAGGATCGTGTCGGGCGTTGGCAGGTCGGTGTTG
>JBJHBB010000265.1:0-4212 GCA_050485265.1 Rhodothermales bacterium
GCACATCGACGCCTGCTGCCTGATGAGCGTGCAGGAAATACGCGGAGACCGCCGGCGACACCACGCGCGACATCAGTCGGTCGGTCGCTTCCAGAACCGTTACCTCGGCACCGAGCGCGCGGAGGGCGTAGACGTTCGACCGGGCGACGCGCGAGTGCGAAATGTCACCGATAATCGAGACGCGAAGCCCATCGAGCCGGCCCTCTTTCAGCGCCTCGGGTTCGAAGCGCGCGATTGGCAGATCGGTCATGGTGAGCACATCCAGCAAACCCTGCGTGGGGTGCTCGTGCGCACCGTCGCCACCGTTGATGACGATCGAGTCCACGCAGCGCGTTAGGAAGTGGGCGGCGCCGGGCGACTGGTGACGAATCACCACCATGTCGATCTTCATCGCCTCGATGGTCCGGGCTGTGTCTTTGAGAGTCTCGCCCTTCGACACGCTCGACCCGGACGACGAGAAGTTGACCACGTCGGCCGAGAGGCGTTTCTCGGCCAGTTCGAACGACAGGCGCGTTCGCGTACTCGATTCGAAGAACAGGTTTACGACAGTCACTCCGCGGAGGCTCGGCACGCGCTTGATGGGCCGAAGGAGCACGTCCCGGAATTCGCGCGAGGTGCGGAGAATGAGCCGGATCTCTTCGGCCGAGTAGGTGGACAGGCCGAGCAGGTGTCGATGGTTCAATCCCTGCACGGCGTCGTTGGGCGCGTCACTGGTCGGAGTGGAACTCATGCGGCTCGCCCCTCCGCGGCATGGTCGCTCGTAACGAGCCAGACTCCATCCTAGTCATCCACCTCGCTGACGCGCACGCGGACCTCCTCACCCGGTGTAGTCGGAACGACGCGGCCCACGAAGTCGGGGCGCACCGGTAGCTCCCGGAGACCCCGGTCGACCAGCGCGAGGAAGCGCACCGAGGCGGGACGACCGAGGTCCATGACGGCATCCAGCGCGGCCCGGATCGTGCGACCGGTATAGACGACGTCATCCACGAGCACGAGGCGGCGGTCGTCGACGTCGAAGGGCACGTCCGTCGGGTGCACCACGGGCTGGCGGAGGCGGCGCCGGATGTCGTCGCGGTACATGGTGGCGTCCAGGATGCCGAAGGGCAGGCGGACATTCTCCACGGCCTCGATCTTCTCCCGGAGACGCCGCGCGAGATAGACACCACGAGTCTGCATGCCGATCAGCGCGAGCCGATCGGCCGGTTCGGCCTGATCGTCGAGATGCTCCGTGATCTGGCGGGCAAGCCTGTCGAGGGTTCGGTCGAGGTCCGCAGCGTCCAGCAGGCGGGCCTTCACGACATCCCCGGGTGGAAGCGGCATAACGGGGGTGCTCCGTGGTGCGGCCCGGAAACTACGTCCATGGCGCGGTCGGCTCCCCAACCGCGCTCGCGGACTTCATCGTATCAGGGCATCCATTTCGGCAACGACACCATCACTGCCCAACTCACCCAGGCCATCGCGTAGATCGCCCCGGCGATGAGTGGAGTGTGGTCGAGCAGGCCCAGCATCGCCAGCATGTTGTGCCAGTCGTGCGCCTCGGGGCCGAGATTTCCGATCAGCGGCAATGCCCTGTCTTGCGCATCAGCCGCATAGATAGAGACGCCAACGAACGCCTGCCCGAGCCACAGCAGTGAGAGTTGCGTTCCGAGCCGGTTGTGCCAGTAGATCCCCTGAAAGACGAACACGGCCGGCAGCAGGAGTTCCATGATCGTCCCCCCGGCGATCATCATGAACCTCCCGAAGAAGCGGAAGAAGAAGTGGCCGGACTCGTGGACAATCAGGTTGAATGCGCTCATCAGCATCCACAGAATGTCACCCAGCCAGATACCGGCCCCCTGAAACGCCAGCACGACCGCGATCGGAGCGAGCACGAGCGACGCTCCCCAGTCCGAGACGAAGAGCCGCCACTTCGTGGCCGACGAATGCGATGTGCTGGACCAGGCCATGTATCCGTTATCGGTGACGGGCGGCAATCGCTGAACCGCGCCCGCCCTCGCGCTTACATTCGCTCGGCCCCGCTACAGGATGACGACCAGCCCGACACGCTTTCTCCAACCCGAAGTCGTTGCGCAGCTCGACACGATGGAGCTCCGCGCGCGGATGATCGTGGAGGGGTTCATCACCGGTCTGCATAGAAGTCCGTATCACGGCTTCTCGGTCGAGTTCGCCGAGCACAGGTCCTACAATCCCGGGGACGAGCTGCGTCACGTCGATTGGAAGGTCTACGCGAAGACCGACCGGTACTACGTGAAGCAATATGAGGAGGAAACCAATCTCCGGCACTACGTAGTCCTGGACACGAGCGCCTCGATGCGCTACCGCCACAGCGCGTCGATCTCGAAGCTGCGATATTCGGCACAGCTTGCCGCGGCGCTGCACTACCTGATGGTGAGGCAACGCGACGCCACCGGGCTGATCGCCTTCGACGAGAGCGTCCACACGATGATGCCGCCAAAGGCCACCGGCGGATACCTTCGGAATCTCCTGGCGAAGCTCGAAACACTTTCCAGCGCCGAGATTGAGAAACTCGGTGTCGGGCATCGTTCGACGCGGGCGGCCGCGGCGCTTCATGAGGTGGCCGAACGGATTGCGAGGCGCTCGCTCGTTGTCGTACTGACCGACCTGTTCGAGAACATCGCCGCGCACGACGATCTCTTGAAGGCCCTCCAGCACCTGCGCTACCGAGGCCACGAGGTGCTGGTCTTCCACGTACTTGAGTCGGAAACCGAGCGGGCGTTCGCTTTTCCCGACACGCCGATGCTGTTCCGCGACGTCGAGACCGGGGAGGAGATCACGCTGCAGCCGGCGCAGATCCTCGAGCATTACACGGAGGCCGTCAGGAACTTCAGCGAGCGATTCCGCCGTCGTTGTCGCGAGGTGCATGTGGACTTTGAGGAACTGGACACGGCCATGCCGTACGACGTGGCCTTGATGGCCTATCTCAACAAGCGTCGCAAGCTGTACTAGCGCCCTTCCCCACCTTCACACACGTCAGCCGTGGCATCAAGCCTTACCGAGCGTACCCGCGCGCTGAATGCTCGCTACGCCGAATGGATCGTCGATCTGAGACGTCGGCTTCACCAGATGCCCGAACTCGCGTGGCAAGAGCATCGGACGGCTGAGATGCTTTCCGATTCGCTCGGAGAGATAGGCCTCCATCCTCGCACCGGCGTGGCCGGAACCGGTCTCGTGGTCGAGATCGAGGGCCACGCCGACGGCCCGCTTCGCATCCTGCGCGCCGATATCGATGCGCTGCCAATCGAGGAGCAGACGGGACTGGAGTTCTGTAGCCGGAATCCAGGCTCGATGCACGCGTGTGGTCACGACGCCCACATGGCGTCGCTGGTCGGTGCTGCGCGAATTCTGGCGGACATGCGAGGCGAGTTTGCGGGAACTGTCAGGTGCATTTTCCAGCCCTCAGAGGAAAAAGTGCCCGGCGGTGCTCCACGGATGATCGAGGATGGCGCCATCGCACCCGGGCGAGACGGCCGCGCGCCGACCTTCATCCTCGGTCAGCACGTCTATCCGGACATGCCGACTGGCGTCGTGGGCGTACGAAGCGGCCCGTTCATGGCCAGCGCCGACGAGATATTCCTGGACATCCGTGGTGAGGGTGGGCACGCCGCTCACCCCGAGCGACTGCGCGCCGACGCCGTCCTCGTGCAGGCCCACATCCTCACAGCACTGCAGAGCGTCATCAGCCGGCATCGTCCGCCGGACGTCCCCTCGATCCTCTCGTTCGGCAAGGTCACGGCGGAGGGGGCCACTAACATCATCCCCGAGACCGTGCGGCTCGAAGGCACGTTCCGCTCGATGGACGAGCAGTGGCGCTACCGCGCGCACGACCTGATCCGGCGCACGGCCGTCAGCACGGCTGAAGCACTCGGCGCCGAGTGCGACGTCGAAATAGCCGTCGGCTATCCCGCTCTGGTGAACGACGAGCGCGTGACGACCGCGATGCGGAGCGCTGCTATCGCCTATCTGGGCCAGGCGCAGGTGGTTGACATTCCGATGTGGTACGCCTCCGAGGACTTCGCGTACTACACGCAGGAACTGGCGGGCTGCTTCTATGTCGTTGGAGTGAGGAACGAGGACCTGGGGATGACGCACGGCCTCCACACGCCCCGGTTCACGATCGACGAGGAGCTCCTGAAGCTGGCCCCCGGACTGATGGCCTTCGCGGCCATGACCATCGACCCCGAAGTGTGATGA
>JBJHBB010000266.1:0-4202 GCA_050485265.1 Rhodothermales bacterium
GCGCGCGACGCACGTTCGAGCTGCGCCGTGCGGACGTCCTCCTGGTAGGCCTCGGCCAGATGGGTGTGGCTGCTCTTCGCGCCTTGCGGACGCTGGGTGTGGGGACGATCTATTTGACGAACCGATCGATGGAGCGCGCCGAAGAGATCGCAGCCGAGGTCGGCGCCGCGGTGGTCGACTGGTCGGCGCGGCATGACGCCGCGGCGTCGGTGGACCTCGTCCTAGTTGCAAGTGGAGCGCCTGAGCCAATCTTGTTCGCGTCGGCACTTCCTGCTCGCGATGGCGAGGCGCTCGTAGTGGACGTCGCCATGCCGCGAAACGTTGACCCGCTGGTTGCGGCCGTGCCCGGTTATTCGCTGGTCGATCTGGACGCGCTGAATCATTGGCGCGAAGAGACGGTCTCGAACCGGGCGGCAGCTCTTCCCCGGGCAGAGGAAATCTGTCAGGAGGGTCTCGCGGAGTTCATCGGTTGGGTTCTTCACCACGAGGCGTTGCAGCCGGCGTTGCTGGCGCTCCGGGACACGTTCGATGCGATTCGCCAGGACACGCTACAGGCGCACGCGCACCGCTTCACCGATGCGGACCGCGCCGAGGTGGAGCGTCTCACGGAGTCCATCCTCCAGAAGCTGCTCGCCGTTCCGATCGTGCGCCTCAAGGCGACGGATCCAGACAGCCTTGACTTCGTCCGCGGCGTCCGATTCCTGAGCCACGTATTCTCGAGACCTGGCTGCGACGACCCGTCGGCGCGAGACGCGAGACAATCCGAATCGTCCGATCCGAAACTAGAGCCCAGCACCTCTGACCAGCAGCCCGCCAATGCGGCTTGGAACGCGCGGTAGCGCTCTAGCGTGCTGGCAGGCAGAGCACGTCGCCGGGGAACTGCAGAGTCACGGGCAGAGCGTGGAGATCGTCACCATCGAGACGAAGGGTGACAAGATCCTGGACGTGCCGTTGGCAGAGATCGGCGACAAGGGGCTGTTCACGCAGGAGCTCGACGCGGCCCTGCTGTCCGGAGACATTCAGCTAGCGGTCCATTCGCTGAAGGACCTGCCGACGAGCTTGCCGAGAGGACTGGAACTGGCCGCCGTTCTTTCGCGGACCGACCCCTCTGACGCTTTTGTTGCCCACCCGGATTTCCGTGGTTCTCTCGCGGACCTTCCGGACGGGGCGACGATCGGAACGTCATCGCTCAGACGCCAGGCTCAACTTCTGGCCTGGCGACCAGACCTGCAGATCGTTCCTGTCCGAGGCAACGTCCCCACCCGCATCGCGAAACTCGATACGACCGACCTGCGAACCGGCGGCTGGCACGGATTGATCCTCGCGACGGCAGGGCTCATGAGGCTGAGCCTGGAGGATCGGATCACCGAGAGAATCAATCACGATGTGATGTTGCCGGCCGTCAGTCAGGGTGCGCTCGGCGTTGTGACGGCTGGTGGTGATCAGGCCGCGACGGATCTCATCCGAAAGTTGCTGGACGATCCCGAGGTCAGGGCTACGGTTACGGCGGAGCGCGCCCTGTTGCGCCGCTTGGAGGGAGGGTGCCAGGTCCCGGTCGCCGGTCATGCCACCCTGGAGGGTGACATGCTCCATCTGAGTGGGTCCGTCGTGTCCCTCGACGGAAGGGAATTCGTTCGGTCCGCTGTCTCTGGTCCGGTTGCCAATGCTGACGATCTGGGTCGCCGTCTTGCAGATGAATTGCTTGCAGGGGGCGCTGGGCGAATTCTCGAGGCGATTCGGCTGGCGGAATGAGCAACCGCTTGGTGGTCCTGCTCAGAGAGGAGAGTACGGAGGACCCGTATCGCCAAGAATTCGAAGGACGCGGCTATTCCTTGCGCTATCAGCCCGTGCTGGCGTACCGCGCTATACACCGAGAACAGCTTCGCGCGCGATTGCGCCACGCCGACGATTACGCCGGGATGATCCTCACCAGTCCCCGTGCTGCTCACGCCATCAAGGAGCTCGGTGAGGACGTCCGAGGATGGCGCAATAGCCCCGTGTTCGTTGTGGGCCCGGCGACGGCCGATGCTGTTCGCGAACTGGGTCTCAGTGCTCACGGTGAGTCGTCTGGCGATGGCGCCGCGCTGGCCGACTATATCATCCAGGTCAGACCGGCCGGCCCATTGCTCTTTCTCTCGGGCACGCTCCGCCGCGAGGTGCTTCCGGACCGATTATCCAGCGCAGGGATTGAGGTCGATGAGCTCCACGTGTACGAAACCATCGTAGGGCAGGCTAACGTCGATCTGGAGGGCGCCAAGTGGGTCACGTTCTTCAGCCCGTCCGGCGTGACCGCCTCCGGTGCGGGCGCTGAGGGCATCTGGAACCGTCTCCGACTGGCTGCTATTGGACCGACCACCGCAGAGGCGCTGACGTCCATTGGACTGGTGCCCCACGCCGTCGCGGCTGAGCCTACGCCGCAGGCACTTGCCCAAGCCATCCTAGAATCCGACTCTCATGATGCCTGAATTGCCGCCGCTGAAGAATGATCTGCTTCTCCGCGCAGCAAGGCAGGAGGCTGTGGAGCGCGTTCCGGTGTGGATGATGCGGCAGGCTGGCCGCTACCTCCCGGAGTTTCGCGAGGTGCGGGCCGAGGCAGACTTCTTCCGGGTATGCGGGACGCCGGATTTGGCCACCGAGGTCACCCTGCAGCCGCTGCGGCGCTTCCCGCTGGACGCCGCGATCATCTTCTCGGACATCCTCGTAGTGCCGCAGGCGATGGGTCTGGAGGTGGTGATGGTCCCGGGCAAGGGGCCGCACTTCCCCGATCCACTCCGAAAGCCGGGCGATCTGGCGCGCGTCAGGGGATTCGATCTGCCGACGGCCGATGTCCGAGAGGAACTCGGCTATGTCTATGACGCCATCGCGATGACGCGTCGTGTGTTGGACGGGCGCGTGCCGCTCATCGGGTTTGCCGGTGCTCCGTGGACGTTGATGGCGTACATGCTCGAGGGGGGGGGCAGCAAGCTCTTTGCCGAGAGCAAGCGCTGGCTGTACGCCCATCCCGAAGAGTCGAAGCAGTTGCTCGACCGTGTCACGGACGTGGTGATCGAGCACCTTGTCGCGCAAGCAGACGCCGGTGCGCAGGCACTTCAGGTGTTCGATTCGTGGGCTGGAGAGCTGGGGCCGCTTCAGTTTGCCGAGTTCGCACTGCCTTATCTGGAAAGGATCGCCGACGAGTTGAAAGAGCGTGTACCTGACGTTCCGCTGGTGGTCTTTGCTCGCGGCGCGCACTACGCGCTCGACGCGCTTGCCAACACGAACTACGACGTCGTCGGTTTGGACTGGACCGTCATGCCAGAGGCGGCGCGGGCCATCGTGGCGGAGCGGAAGGCACTCCAAGGAAATCTCGATCCTGCCGCGCTATTTGCGACACCGCGTGACATCCGCAGCCTGGTCGAGCGCATGCTAAGGGGCTACGCAGTCACCGGGTCGCTCAATGGGGTGATCGCCAACCTCGGTCACGGGATGATGCCTACCCACGATCCCGATAACGCGGGCGCATTCGTGTCCGCCGTGCAGGACGTCTCACGGGCGATGATCGCCGAATTGAAGTAACGACGCCATGGTCGACGACCGCCACCGGATCGAGCGCTGGGATGAGGACGTGCGGACGGACATCCCTATGGGACACCGGATGCAGCGCTTCGTGGAGGCGCTACAACAGCGCATCGTACGTGAGTTCGAGCGGATCGACGGCGAGGCATCGTTCTCCGAGGATCGGTGGGAGCACCATCAGGGCGGGGGAGGAGTCGCCCGAGTAATCCAGAACGGTCGCGTGTGGGAAAAGGGGGGCGTGAACGTCTCTGCGGTTGAGGGACTACTGCCTGAGCGAATGGCTACTGCCTTCGGTGTGGACCGGAAGCCCTTCTTCGCAACGGGTATCTCGCTGGTGATGAACCCTCGGAATCCGTACGTCCCGGCCGTCCACGCCAACTTCAGGTACTTCGCGCTCGGTGAGGACCTCACCCATCCCGACGACCAGTGGTTCGGGGGAGGCGCGGACCTCACGCCGTACTACGGACGCCTCGACGATGCGAGACACTTTCACTCCGTATGGAAGCACGTCTGCAACGACCACCCTGAGGTGGCCGACTACTCCGCCTTCAAGCGAGCCTGCGACGAATACTTCTTCCTGCCACACCGGAACGAGGCCCGAGGTGTGGGCGGCGTGTTCTTCGACTACATGCGTGACAACGCGGAAC
>JBJHBB010000267.1:0-4190 GCA_050485265.1 Rhodothermales bacterium
GTGGTCACCAGCGCCAGCCGGTCGTCTGAAAGGCGGTACGTGTCGCGGACTTTGCCGCGATACCGTGGCCCCCAGTTGAAGTTGGTCTCGGTGATGCAGTGCCCGAGTTGTGCCGCCGAGGCTTTCCTCAATGACGTGCTCATTCGCTCGCGCCTGTGCTGGTTCGAACGACCAATTCCAGCTCGACCTCTTCGTCCAGCACTTCCGAGGGCTGTTCCTGCATCCGCTGTAGCAACGTCCTTGCAGCCAGGCGACCGACGTAGTACATCTTCTGGTCGACGGTCGACAGGCCTATGTATCGGCTCAGTTTGATGTTGTCGTAGCCAATCAGAGCAACATCCTCGGGTACCGATAGGCCGGCATCGTTCACCGCGGAGCATGCCCCGAAGGCCTTCACATCCGAGCAGATGTACACCGCAGACGGCGGGCGCTCCGCCCCGAGAAGCTTCTGCATCGCCTCGTAGCCGGCCTCCTCACTGAAACCTGCGTGCTTGGTCGTATCACCGGCCACGACCAGATCAGGGTCGAACGACAGTCCCGCGGATTCCAGTGCACGTCTGTAGCCTAAGATTCGGTCCTCTGTAACGTGGCTCCACGGGTGCGGCTTGATCATCGCAATTCGCTCGTGGCCCTGCTGGATCAGGTGGCGCGTTGCGATCTCGGCGCCCATGGCATCGTCCCAGTAAATACTGTCGAAGTGCGTGTTACGCATCCCGACGAGGGTCACCGGCGCATGGACCTTTCGAAGCTCACGCTCCAGCTGATCGTCTAGCGGTAAAGCCGCGAGCAATAAAGCGTCCACGGCGCCGCGGTTCAGAAATCGGTAGAGCGTGTGGTAAGGATCTGCAGAGCCGAGATCGCACAAGAGCATGTCGATGTCATGGTCCCGCAGCTCATCCTTGACCCCCTTGAGTACCTCCACGAAGAACAGCGAGGTGAAGGAGGGCATAGCGACGGCTAGCGAGTGGGTCTGCTGCTGCGCAAGCGTCCTGGCCGTTCGCTGTGGTCTGAATTCCAGCTTCTCGATGGCGGCCTCGACGCGTGCCCTCGTCTTGGGTGACACTTCGGTAGAACCATTCAGCACCCTGGAAACGGTCGAGATCGCGACTCCCGCCTCCGTGGCTACGTCGTAAATAGTTCGCTTTGCGCGGTCGGGCATCGGGTTGTAATCCACGCGCGCTAGTGCGCTTGGACCTCCCAAAAGTAGTCGATCCCTTCGTGAGCAGATGTGGGATTTGCACGTCGGATGGCCTCGGTCACAAACCGTTTGGCCTGCTGGAGCGCCGTCAGCGCATCCGCACCGTTGATAAGTGCATCGGCTACAGCGACGCTATGGGCGGACGCAGGCCCACCTCCAGGCGGACTGGGCAGGAGGGGCGCCTCAAGAAGGGCGAAATCGTTGCCGTCGTAGAAAATGTCTGTCGCAAACGTGCCGTCATCGATACCGCCATCACCCTGGACATCGAAATGCCGGGCCGGTAGCACGCCGCACTTGATCAGAACGCGACGAGCCCCGGCACGAACGATGCGCTGCGCGGCGACCTGAGCATCATCCAGCGAAGTGATCTCGCCTCGACTGATCAGTTCTGCGTCTTTGCGCGAGAGGAGCACGATGTTCGGCACCCCGAGTCGCCCGCGTACCTCTTCGATTCCCCGGGCGTCCACGAGGGTCTCGCCGTCGGGTCCGGACAGCTGGAAATCCAGAACGACTGGGCCATCGAAGGCTTCGGCTGCGTGGAAGACGGCTCTGACTGCGCCGAAACCCGCGAGCACTCCAATCTTGAGGCCTGCTATGGAGTCCTGTTCGAGTACGTGGCCCAGTTGTGCGCGGACCGTGTCCTCGGGCACCTCGACGAAGTCGGTTACCGTTCCGTGACCGGCGATCGCGATGGCCGTGCAAACCGAAAGGGCCGGTCTTCCCAGTGCCGACGCTGCGAGGGCGTCGGCGGTGATGCCGCGGAGCACGCCGGGAAAGAGGGCGCCGACGGCTACGAGCGCTCGTGGCGGATGTGGTTGCATGGTCAAGCTGGAGGGTCGCGCCATACGCACGAGCCACCTACAGGGTCCGACGCGAGGGCATCCGTTATGCGAGCCGTGTTATCCGTTATTGGGGACTCATACCACGACCCGCTGGGCGAGAAACTCGGCAATGGCGTCCATGAACTCGGGCAGATCATCCGGATTCCTGCTAGTGATGATGTTGCTATCGACCACGGCGGCCTGATCGATCCAACGGGCACCGGCGTTCTCGACGTCGCGTCGGATCGAGAAGAAGGACGTTGCTTGACGATTTCGCAGGACGTCTGCCTCGACCAGCATCCACGGAGCGTGGCAGATTGCGGCGACCGGCTTGCCCGAGGCGACGAAGTCGCGAACGAAAGCCACCGCGTCGTCACTGCGACGAAGCTTGTCCGGGTTGATCGTTCCACCCGGTAGTACGAGTGCGTCGTAGTCGTCGACCGAGACAGCATCAACGTTCGCGTCGACGGACACTGAGTCGCCCCAGTCACCGTCGTGCCAGCTGCGGATCGAGCCGGACCCCAGAGACACGATATCCACGTGCGCACCTGCACCGCGGAACCTGTTCAGGGGCTCCATCAGCTCGGAGCGCTCGTAGCCGTCGGTGGCGAGGATTGCGATTCGACGATCATCTAGCTGTTGCATGAAGTGTTCCTTTGCGAAGATGAGAGAGTTGTTGCGACTGATACGCTGCTGGGCATTGTGTGTTTGGACGGCGATTGGTATACTCTAGCGCCGATAAGCCTTATTATCGGCAGTAGCTAGAACATTCCAATAGCCATGTCTGACGTTCCCGCTCGCGTCGCCTCGCCCGACTCCCCAGAACTGGTCGCCACGGGCGCCGGCCTGGACTCTGACCTGCTGCCCATCTATTTACTTCGCTTCGACCGGCCGCACACCCGCCGGTCGTACACCAATGATCTGCAGCGCTTCTTCGGCTCCGAGGCAATTACCCTGCGGATGGCGCGCCAGGTGACGTTCGTTGACGTCAACGCTCATATCCAGGAGCTTCAGGACGCCGGCTACCGTCCATCTACGATACAGAGACGCGTGTCGGGCCTGCGAGGCTTCTTCGATTGGCTGATGGCGCTCGAGCTTGTGCCGCGCAATCCGGCCAATCGGCAGCTCATCCGGCGCGTTAGCCGGAATCGGAAAGGCGAAGGCGCCATCACCGTCCTGACCCGTGCACAGGGCCGTGCCCTGGTGGACGCTACCGAGTACCACGGCGAGGCGGCCATACGCGATCGCGCCTTGATCCTCACGATGCTCCACGGCGCTCTACGGCGATCCGAGGTTGCAGCCATGAATCGCGAGGACATCAGGCAGATCGGCGAGTACTGGGTCCTGGAACTGCCAGTAACAAAAGGCGGCGTCGATCAGATTGTGAAGCTGCCGCCGTCGGTCGTCGAGGCAATCGAAGAGAATTGCGAGACCTACGCAATCGCCAGTGGCGCCGTCTGGCGGTCCCTAAGCAACAATTCGCGGGGCAACCGGCTCGGTGAGCGATCGGTGTACGCCGTCGTCTCGAAGGCTGCCGCCCATGCCGGTCTTACCGAGGAAATTGGCGCGCACACGCTGCGCCACACCGCCTGCACGCTCGCCATCGAAGGTGGCGCCACCCCTCAGCAAGTGCAAGCCCACGCTCGCCACAAGAAGCTCGAGACCACGATGGTGTACGTTCACCAGCGAGATCGACTGAAAGACAACGCTTCGGACTACATCAAGCTTTGATCGAAGTCATCTGGCCTAATTAGTACGGCGCGCACTGGGCCGGCGTCCATACCCTCAATTATCACTGGAACAGCCAGTAGGACGTACTTGCCCGGCTCGACGTGGCTCAAATGAAGGTTTTCCAGATTGACCACCCCATGCGAGAAGAGCATGTGGTGCGCGTCGAGGTCCTTGCTTTGTGGGTGATCAATTGACGGAGTATCGATCCCCACAAGCTTCACCTCGTCGTCCACCAGTCGTCTGGCGAGGTCGACGGACAGGTACGCGAAGTCGTCCTGCCAACTCTCTGGCGGCGGAGTAACCCGTGTCTTGATTAGCAGGCGTTCAAGTCGAGCAGACCTTGCGCCATCCAGAACATCCGCAGGTATCGGGCCTGATCCGATCCACTCGATCACTTCCGCCGGTCCCACGTACAGTGAGGGATCGAGGGGGTTTATGGC
>JBJHBB010000268.1:0-2147 GCA_050485265.1 Rhodothermales bacterium
GGTGTGGACGGCGCCCTTGGGCTTCCCGGTCGTGCCGCTCGTGTAGATGATCATCACCGGGTCCTCGGCGGCGGTGCGCGCCGTCTCGCGGCGTTCCCCGCTGGCGCCGACGGCCATCAGCTCCTCCCACGTCTGGTCGCGGTTGGCCATCATGGGGACTTCCGTCGCTAGCCGGGCAGCGCCGCAGCGCTCGTGTACGAACAAGTGCTCCACGGTGGGGCAATCCGCCAGCGCCTCATCGGCGACGCTCTTCAAGGGCACCGCCCGCCCGCGGCGCATGATGCCGTCGCTCACGAAGAGAGCCCTAGCCCGGGCGTCCGCCAGCCGGGAAGCAACGGCCGTCGCGCCGTAGCCGGAAAAGAGGGGGATGATGATGCCGCCGATCTTCGCAGTCGCCAGAAAAGCGATGATCAGCTCCGGGGTCATCGGCATGTAGAGCCCGATCGCGTCGCCCTTGTCGAGGCCGACCGTGCGCAGACCGGCAGCACAGGTGCACACCGCCTCGTGCAGCTCTGCGTAGCTCATCACCGCTACCTCACCCTCCTCGCTCTCGTAACGAAGCGCGGCCCGACTGGCGACCTCCGTCTCCTGCCATTTATCGAGCAGGTTGTGTACAATGTTCATCTGCCCGTCGACGCACCACTGCGGCCGCTCGATGCCCCTACTGGCGTCCATCACCTGCGTGTAGGGTTCGTAGAACTCGATCCCGAGGTCCTCGATCACCGCGTCCCAGAAGCGCGCGACATCCTCGGTCGCCCACGCCAGCAGGGCATCGTACGAGTCCAGACCTCGCTGGCGCCAGAAGGCCGCCAGGTTGGAGGAGGCGATGGTCTCGGCGTCCGGTCGCCAGGCTACGGCCTGGCCGAAGGGGTAGGTGTCAGACATCTCCAAAAACGAGCGTAGGGACAGGGTGGGCCCTGCCCCTACGGTGAGAGGATGACGAGGTGCGGCGGATCACCGCGCGGCGTCGGCGGCTGAGGCGGCGATGTGCGCTCCGTCGCCGGAGTGTGCGGGCAGGGGAGCGGCGTCGGGCAACGGGTGCCCGTGCTTCTCGGGCTGCCACGAGAGGATGTAGTCCTCGTCCTCGATCTCGAGCGCGTCCTTCGTGAGGTGTAGCGGGCGGAACGTATCGACCATCACAGCGAGCTCCCGCGTTTCGGTCTTACCGATCGAGGCCTCCGTTGTGCCCGGATGCGGGCCGTGGGGGATGCCGCCGGGGTGCAGCGTGAAGCTCCCACGGTCGACGCCCTTCCGGCTCATGAAGTCACCCTCTGCGTAGTAGAGGACCTCGTCCGAGTCGATGTTCGAGTGGTTGTACGGCGCCGGGATGGCCTGCGGATGGTAGTCGTACATCCGCGGCACGAACGAGCACACGACGAAGTTGTGAGCCTCGAATTGCTGATGCACCGGCGGCGGTTGGTGCACGCGCCCGGTGATTGGCTCGAAGTCGTGAATCGAGATGGCGTATGGGTACATGTAGCCATCCCAGCCCACCACGTCGAACGGGTGGTACCGGTAGACGAACGGGTGCAGGTAGCCGTGCTTCTTGATGCGCACGATGAACTCGCCCTCCTCGTCAACAGTGACGAGCTCCGTCGGCGGGCGGTAGTCGCGCTCGCAGTAGGGCGAGTGCTCCAGCAGCTGCCCGAAGTTGTTGCGGTAGCGCTTCGGCGGGCGGAACTGCGTCGGCGCTTCGATTACGAGCAGGCGCGGCTGCACATCCCCGGTGAACACCCACCGATGGGTGATGGTGCGCGGAATGTGGACGTAGTCGCCCTGTGTGAACTCGACGACTCCCAGGGGCGTTTCAAGGCGGCCCTCGCCGTCGTGGACGAAGATGAGCTCGTCGTGGGTGGCGTTCTTGTAGAACTCGTTGGGCGCCATCTGGTCCGTCGGCACCGTTAGCGCCATCAGGACGTCGGCGTTGCCCATGATGTAGCGACGCCCGTCAAGCCAGCCGCCACCCGGCTCGATCTTGACGCCCTTGAAGTGCCGGTGGCGGAGGAAGTCCTTGTCTGCAAACTCGACCTGGTACGGCTCCGGATCCAGCACGCGGTCCACGAGCGTCGGCGGGTGGATGTGGTAGGCGATCGACTGGATGCCGCTGAAGCCTTCGGCCCCGATCACCTCCTCGGTGTAAAGCGCGC
>JBJHBB010000268.1:2157-4178 GCA_050485265.1 Rhodothermales bacterium
GTCGGGGCGGAAGAACTGCGTGTGCCGCTTCGGTGGCACGTTGCCCATTCTATGATAGAAGGCCATGGTCTCAGGGGCTGATTGAGTGATTGGGCGATTGAGTGATTGATCTCGCAATCACCCGATGAGTGAATCGGCTAATCACAGATTGCCTCTTCGGGCCTGTTCGCGCTCGATTGCCTCGAAGAGCGCCTTGAAATTGCCCTCGCCGAAGGTCCGTGCGCCCTTACGCTGGATGATCTCGTAGAAAACCGTCGGGCGGTCCTGGACGGGCTTGGTAAAGATCTGCAGGAGGTAGCCGTCCGGATCGCGGTCCACCAGGATGCCCAGCTCCGCTAGCTGGTCGACCGGCTCATCGATCTTCCCGACGCGGTCCTGAAGCGCGTCGTAGTAGGTCGTGGGGACGGTCAGGAAGTCGACGCCACGGCTGCGGAGAGCCTTTACGGTCTCCAGCACGTTGTCGGTGGCCATGGCCACGTGCTGCACGCCGGCACCGCGGTAGAAGTCCAGGTACTCGTCGATCTGGCTCTTGCGCTTGCCCTGCGCGGGCTCGTTGATCGGGAATTTGATCCGCTCGTTGCCGTTGCTCATCACCTTGGACATCAGCGAAGAGTACTCGGTCTGAATGTCCTTGTCGCTAAAGGCCAGGATGTTGCGGAAGCCCATCGTGTCCTCGTAGTACTTCACAAACTTGTTCATGTCGCCGAGGTGCACGTTGCCGACGCAGTGGTCGACGTACTTCAGGCCAACAGGCGCCGGTTGCCAGTGCGGGTTCTTGGCCTCGACGAAGCCCGGCATGAACAGCCCGTTGTAGTTGCGGCGCTCGACGAACGAGTGGATGGTATCGCCGTAGGTCCCGATCGCCGCGATGACGATCTGACCGTGCTCATCCTCGAGGACTTCCGGCTCGCGGATAGGGGTGGCGCCACGGCTGGTGCTCTCGCGGTACGCGCTACGGGCATCATCTACCCAGAGGGCAATGTCCTTGACGCCATCTCCGTGCTGGTGGATGTGCTCCGCGATGGGCCCCTCGGGCGCCATGGGCGTCGTCAGCACGAAGCGGATTTTGTCTTGCTTGAGGAGATAGCTGGCCCGGTCGCGGGTGCCGGTCTCAGGCCCGCGGTAGCCGATGAGCTGGAAACCGAAGGCGCTCTGGTAGTAGTGTGCGGCCTGCTTCGCGTTGCCGACGTAGTACTCGACGTAGTCCGTGCCGTTGATAGGCAGGAAGTCGGCCGTCGGATCGAGTTCGGAGACGGGCGTCGGAGCGCCGTCGCCGGAGGTCATCGGGGAGGTCGTCGGTTCTGCCATGGATAGCTACGGAAGAGAGGAAATGTGTCTGGAGTGATGCGACTGGACGCCGATCCATTATCACGGCTCTGGCGGGCACACGTTCCGCCAGAAGCCGGTAGCTTGCGAGCGTCACCTGACGTCAGAAAGTAAGACAGTCATCTCATCCCATGCCGCAGTTCGAGGTCGAACTGACCACACCGGAACCGATCGCAGGACTGTACAGGGGGAGGAACGCGGAGGATGCCGTCCGGAACGCCCTGGGATACTCGTCACCGATAGACATCGGTGACGAGGAGGACCTCCTCGGCTGGCGCCAAGTCGACATCGGCGGCGAGTCTGCCGGCCGAGTGCGCCTCCACCAGCGGATGCGCTTCAGGCGGGACTAGGTCGGAGACAACCGTCAGCGGACGACGGTAAACCTGATCGTTGACTGTGCACTCTCGCTGGTCAGGCGAGCGAAATAGACGCCGGGACGGAGACGTTCGGCGGCGATCTCGAACGTGGTCAGATTGTCTGAAGGGATTACTCCGTCGTGCAGGAGAGTGACCCGTCGACCGAGCAGGTCGAAGATTTCGATTCGTAGGTGCTCTGACCGATCCGCGAGCACATTTAGAGACGTGTTGGAGGACGTGGGATTGGGGTAGACCTCCATCGTGAACTGTGGCGGACCCGCTATGCCCTCGGCGCCGACAATCGGACCGGCATAGGTATCCCCGAACGCGATGAACGCA
>JBJHBB010000269.1:0-4170 GCA_050485265.1 Rhodothermales bacterium
GGATGGGACCCTTCAGCTCTTTGAGAGCCTGAAGCCGCTCGACCAGCTCCACCACGTCGTGGCCATCGACGGGGCCGAAATACCGGAATCCGAGAGCCTCGAAGAGCATGCCCGGCGTGAGGGTGGCCTTGAGCCCGGCCTCGACGCGCTGCGCAATCTTCTGGAGCGTCCCCCCGCCCATGCCTTTGAGCTTCTCGAAGAAGTCCCAGACCTCGTCGCGGATCTCGTTCCACGCGCGGCCGCTGGCCACGCGGGCGAGGTATTCGTTGAGCGCACCCACGTTGGGGTCGATGCTCATGCGGTTGTCGTTGACCACGACCAGCAGGTCCGAATCGGCGTGGCCGGCGTTGTTCAGACCCTCGAAGGCGAGGCCGCCCGTGAGCGCGCCGTCACCGATGACGGCCACGACCCGCTCGTCCGACTTCTTGACGTCACGGGCCCGGGCCATCCCGAGCGCCGCGCTGATGGAGGTGGACGCGTGGGCGACGCCGAAGGCATCGTACTCGGACTCACTCCGCTTGGGGAAGCCGGATACGCCCTGGTACTTGCGGTTCGTATGGAAGACGTCCCGGCGCCCGGTGATGATCTTGTGGCCGTATGCCTGATGGCCAACATCCCAGACCAGTTGGTCCGAGGGTGTCTCGAAGACGTAGTGCAACGCCACCGTTAGTTCTACTACTCCGAGCGACGCGCCGAAGTGACCTCCCTGAACCGAGACAATGTCAACGATGAACTCGCGAAGTTCATCGCACACTTGGGGAAGCTTCTCGACGGGCAGCTTGCGCAGGTCGACCGGTGAGTCGATGCTCTTGAGGAGGGGGCCGGGCGTGAAATTCGGTTCCATCAGGGGGGAGGCAGCGGGAGGCCCAAACGTACGAAGAAAGCGGGGCGTGGACGGTCATCCGTCCGACGCTGATCCCGCCTCAATAGGTCCTGCTGAGGCAAAGTTTCGGTCAATGACGAAAGGTACTCGCAGCCAATACCCGCGAAGTGCGAACATCCACCCCCCCGACGGCGTCGGACTCGCCCCCCATCTCAACGTCACCCCAATGCCTCGCGAAATCGATCGTCCCGTCCGCGTTCTCTTTGTCTGTCTCGGCAACATCTGCCGTAGCCCGCTGGCGGAAGGCATGTTCAGGCACCTGGTGGAACGAGAGGGTCTGGATCAGTACTTCGACATCGATTCTGCGGGCACAGGGCCGTGGCACGCCGGCGAACCCCCGGATGCACGGATGCGCGCGACCGCTAAGCGGCGCGGACTGGATATCGACTATCAGCGCGCCAGGCAGCTGCAGCGGAACGACCTGGCCTGGTACGATCACGTGTTTGTGATGGACAAGCACAACCTGCACGACACGCTCGCGCTCGACCCTGACGGTGATCACGGCACGCGCGTGCGGCTCTTCCGTGAGTTCGACCCCGAGCCGGAGCACTACCAGGTGCCAGATCCGTATACCGGTGGCCAGTCCGGATTCGACTCCGTCTACGACATCGTGGAGCGGACGGCGCAGGCGATCCTCGATCGACTCAAAGAGATCTACGACCTGGAGGGCGAGACCGCGAACCGGTGAGCGCGCTGCCTCCGGGCGTCAGGGCCAGGATCGAGGAGCTCGTCGGAGACATCGACGGCGCATCGCCGGTCTCCGGGGGCTGCATCTCGAACGGTACGCGAGTGCGTTCCTCGTCGGGGGATCTGTTCGTAAAGTGGTCTGCCGGTGAGGGTGGCCTGACCTTCGAGGCTGAGGCGCAGGGTTTGCGAGCACTGTGCCGCGCGGACAGTTCGCTCTTGGTGCCTCAGGTGGTTCATGCAGTCGACTCGCGAGACGGCCTTCATGGCCTTCTCGTCCTGGAGTGGATCGAGGAGGGGCCGCGCAGTCCCGGGTTCGACCGGCGACTGGGGGAGGGCCTCGCCGAGTTGCATGCGCACACCGAGGCAGGGCAGCGATACGGCTTCGGTACGGACAACTTCATAGGACGCCTGCCGCAGCGGAACACCTGGACGTCCACCTGGCCCGACTTCTTCGCGAGCCACCGGCTGGCGCCGCAGTTCGAGCTGGCACGCAGCAGCGGGAGGTGGCACGCGAGCTGGGACCGACCGGCAGAGAAGCTTCTCACGGATCTCCCTGATTTGCTACCAGGCGATCCACCGCCAGCGCTAGTTCATGGCGACCTGTGGAGCGGGAATGTGTTGTGCTCGGCATCGGGCCGCCCAGTGCTCATCGACCCGGCCACATACTTCGGGGATGGAGAAACGGACTTAGCTATGATGCGGCTATTCGGCGGCTTTACCGAGGAGGTGTTCGATGTCTACGCGAGCGCTGCCGGCGTCAAGCGCGACGCGGCGTTCTCCTTACGTCAGTCGATCTACAAGCTCTACCACGTGGTAAGCCACCTGAACCACTTCGGCTCGAGCTACGCAGGCCAGGTCGAGAGTCTTCTGAGCAGACTCGGATAGCATGCGGTGGAGCATATCGCTTTCAGCGCCTGACCGAGTCCATGAGCTCGTTCATGCGTCTCATGTCCTGCTCCATCCGGTCGATCTGCTGGGTGCCCTGCGCTCCCCGAGGCGTGCGACTGGCTGGATCGGTCTCTTCTGCGGTCGTGTCGACCGAGGCCCCGCCCCAGCGCTCCCACAGCGCGGCCGAGTCTTCGCTTTGCCTGCTGATGGTCAGCAGCACCATCGCCGCCACGAGTGCCAGCAGAAGAATGGAGATCAGGCCTGACCGGTTCATGCCGCCGCGTGGAGTTTCCCCAATCTAGGGAAGTTGGCCGAGATCTCGGCCTCAAGCGGACATCGTTTCCAGGACCTCCATCGCCTGGACCAGATCGTCAAGTACGTAGTCGGGCTCGCTCTCGGCGAGGTCGTCGCGGCTGAAGCGACCAGTCGCAACGGCGATTGCGCGGGCTCCATAGGCGTGAGCGCAGGCGATGTCTCGAGGAGTGTCCCCGATGATCACCACATCACGCGGCGCGAACGACTTGCCGAAACTGCGCTTAGCACGGTCGACAGCGATTGCGGGTAGGTCGTTGCGGTCCTCGCTGTCGCAGCCGAACGCTCCGAACTCGAAGAAGTGATCTAGGGCGACCGCCTCCAGCTTGCGGAAGGCCATCGGCCTGATGTTGCCTGTGAGCAGGCCGATCGTGAAGCGAGGGTCCTGGTGAGTAGCATGCACCATCTCCCGAGCTCCCGCCAGCGCCCGCGTAGTGGCGTCTTCGATGATCTGGTACGCCGTGCGGTGGTAGGCATCGACGCACTCCTTGAATCGGCCGTCGAGCCAGATCGAGTCCGCCTTCGAGGCTACGAGGACCTCTCGGAGAATCTGGGGATCGGTCTTGCCGGAGAACGACACTCCGTCGGTGGAGATAACGCAGCCGGTCAGCTCCTGCAGTGCGGCATGGACGGCACGGCGGCCAGCTCCGTCGGTGCGGAGCAACGTGCCGTCGATATCGTAGAGGAGGAGCATGTGCCGTTGGTGGATCCGGTTCAAGAAACGACCAGCAACGACTCCGGCGGGGCGAGGGCGCGTTATTCCAGCGGGTCTCATCATCCGCGCGCCGATGACCGGATATTCCCGGCACCGCGCCCGCCGAGCCGCGTAGGTCCCGATCACCTCCACTTCGCATGCCCGACCTCACCCTTCCCGAGAACGGAGAGCGCCTCTTCCTGGCCGACGCCTACGCGCTGGCCTATCGCGCGCACTTCGCCTTCATTTCTCGCCCACTGACCGACAAGCAGGGCAACGAGACCTCGGCAGCCTACGGCTTCACCGCCAGCCTCCTCAAACTGCTGGAAGACCATCAGCCCGAGCACATCGCGGTGGTCTTCGACCCCTCCGACGGCGAGCCGACCTTCCGCGACGACCTGTTCTCGGAGTACAAGAGCCATCGACCGCCGATGCCCGAGGGAATCCAGTTCTCGATCCCCTTCATCAAGCGCATCGTAGAGGCGTTCGACATTCCCTGCCTCGAAGTGTCCGGCGTCGAGGCCGACGACGTCATCGGCACGCTCGCGACGCGGGCCGGCGAGGAAGACGTCAACGTGATCATCTTCTCGGCGGACAAAGACTTTCGCCAGCTGCTCTCGGACTCGGTCGCCATGCTGCGCCCGGCCTACAAGGGGGAGTCGTTCGACCTGGAGACCGCGGACACTTTCCGCGAGAAGTATGGACT
>JBJHBB010000270.1:0-4169 GCA_050485265.1 Rhodothermales bacterium
GTGTTGGATGGTCACAACGATCAGCGGCAGACCGTCGCTGCTACTTGACCACTCGGCGAGCTCCTGGAGGAGGTAGAGGTCCCCGTCGGCACCAGACTCCGAGTAGGCCTCCAGGTTCTTACCGAACTCGTCAATGACCAGCAGTAGGGGCCGTGAATCGACGATGTCTTCAACGAGTTCGCGGATCTCGTGGAAGGACGGAGATGCCAGCCTGTCATCGGTGGCACGTTCGAGAGCTACTTCAACACGCTCTCGAAGGTCCTTGGTCGAACGGAAAGTCTTCGTCGCATTGCCGAGTGCACGAAGCACCGTCGTTGTCACGGGCTCGCGTTGCGGTGCGGTGATCACGGCTCGCGCCATACCTGTTGAGGGCACGCCGAGCTGTTGTCGGGCGTTCGGGAGACTCTCTGCGGTCTCCACGTCGTGTTCGGCCAGAAGATCCAGCGCCTCTCGGTAAGCCCGGCCCTTCTGGGGGCCGCATAGGGCGTCGAGGAAGACGGCTAGCGAAGACTTACCGGATCCGTACGGGCCGGTGATCGAGAAGGCGCGTGTCCCTCCCTGCTCGGACATCCCACGGACAAGACGCCGAACGACATCCAGCGCTCGCGCCGTCGGCAGATAGCCCTCAAGCGAGTCCGTTTGTGACGCGTCGAGCCGCACGGAGCGAACGAAGCGACCACGGACGTGTGTGGGGATGGTCACAGGATCCTCACAGCAGTTCTGGGCTAGCGGTGATTGGCGGGAAGTCAACATGGCTGGTGTGGAGCGCGGACGAGAGGTAGTGACGCTGCAACAGCAGCGTCGCGACATCGTTGAGCGGCGCATCACCGTGGATCGAGAGCGTGTCCGACCCCGCCGTGCTGGAGACACCGATGAGGTCGGGGTGGCTCGCTGCAGCCTTCGCGAGAAGTTCGGCGAGGTCGCGTTCCCGGAGTTTGAAGGCACGGCCTGGGCCGCCCACCTCTGTCGCCAGGGTTGGAACCAGCGCTGTCCGCGCTGTGAAGCCGGTCCGGCACATGAAGTCGAGGCAGGCGAACGCGGCGGCCGCCGGCGGTAGCTCCGGTTTAGGCCCGACGGTGAAACGAAAGCCATCGGAGCCCTCATCGATCAGCTGTAGGGGGACGAGGGGCGCATCGACAGCGTCGTCGGCCTTGTCAGCCCGGCGCGAGCCGGATGTGCCCGCGTAGGCGCGTAGCAGGGCGAGCACATCCTTCTTGATGGTGTTCTCACCCGGCGCTGATGGCGATGACCACGCGGAGGTCGCATCGACCTGAGCCACCACGTGCTCCTGAAGGGCCGCCACCGAGAAGTTGACTGCCGTGAAGGTATGGAAGGCGCACCACCAGACCGGAAGTTTTCCGTTCGGCGAGAGCATCATCCAGTGCAACAGCCACCAGGAGGACACGTCTTCGAGGTAGGGGTCAAGACCCGTCGTGTCGGTGAACTGGTCGTCGATCACTCCCAATGCAGCGCGGTACGTCTCATCCTCAACCGTCGGGGATCCGGCGAGCAAGAGGAGGCCGAATTTGGTTGGACGCATCATGCTGCGCCGACCCTCATCGGGGTCGGGGACCTCGCCCATGAGCCGGGATGCACCGAGCCAGAAGCGCATGCTCTTGGCCATGTTCTTACCCACCCCGAGGCGGTGATGGGCATCGGGCCGGTAGAAGATCCTCGGGTCGATGATGGCTTCGTCGAAAGCGCGCTTGAGCCACCCGTACCGGATGGTGAAGGTCTCGTGACGGCCGAAAGCACCCTCGATGCCGTCCTTTATTCCGAGGGCCATCAGCTTGCCTCCTGCATGAGCTGGCGAACGGCAGTCGCGGCCTCGGTCAGCTCAGCAATGGCGCTGTGGATGTCCCTGGCGCTCGTGCTCCGCCCGATCGATAGGCGGATCGACTCCTCGGCATGCACATGGTCGAAACCGATACCTGTGAGAACGTGTGAGGGATGGGGAACGCTCGATGTACAGGCGGATCCTGTCGAGAACAGAAGATCCGGGCAGCGGGAGATCAGAGCTTCAGCTGGGACGCCCGACAGACGGATGTTGAGGGTGTTCGGCAGCCGTGGTGCGCCACCGCCATTGATGTGAGTTCCGCCAACTGCCTCTTCGAGGCCCTGCTCGAGCTGGTCTCGTAGCTGCAGCTGTCGCTCGGGCTCGCTGTCCATCAGCTCACGTGCCACGCGCGCCGCAGCACCGAGTCCGACGATGCCCGGCAGGTTGAGCGTTCCGGAACGCCAGCCGCGTTGGTGACCGCCACCGAGGATGAGCGGCATGGCCGGCGCACCTCGTGGCACTACTAGGACGCCAACACCTTGAGGGCCGTAGAGCTTGTGTGCGGAGCCAGCAGCGAAGTCAACGGCATCCAGATCTACTGGGATCTTGCCGACTGCCTGCGTGGCATCGCACACGAAGATGCCACCATGCTCGTGGGTGATCTCAGCGAGAGCGGGAATGTCATTGATCACCCCGGTTTCGTTGTTGGCTGCCGAGAGGACCACCGTTGCTCTGCCTTGAACCGTCCCAAGTGACGAAGCTAGGGCTGCGGGGTCTACTACTCCTTGCCCATCAAGCTCCACCCAGGTCACTCGCGCACCGTGTGCCTGGTGATACTCGAGCGAGTCGAGCACGGCACGATGTTCTGTCACGGCGGAGATGAGGTGGGGGTGGGTTTGGGCTGCTGCTTGGATCGCAGTGCCAAGCGACTCGGTTGCACCAGAGGTCCAAACGACCCGCCCGGGCGAGACACCGAGCAGCTGCGCGACGCATTCGGCTGCACCTCGGACACGGTTAGCCGCGGCTCGACCGCCACGATGTTGCGCGGCCGCGTTACCGAAACCTTCGCGCAGCACGGGCAGCATGGCAGCCACCACAGCGTCATCCGGCTGCGTAGTCGCGTTGTGATCGAGGTAGATGGTCATACTCACACGTTAACGGTGGGGTGGGACATGGCCTGGCAAGTGCTGCGCTCCAACACAGATTGTTCCTGGAGAGATGACTTCGCACGCACGCGGCTGGCAACCACAAGGCATCCCCGACACGCTCGTCGCATCCGTACCCGACCGTGCTCTGCAGGTCCTACACCGTGCGCATCCTGCGTTCGGTGTCGCTGAACCTTGGCTCGACGTTGCGCAGCGTAGGGGCCTGAACCGCGGTGGGTTCTGTAGAGGGTCTGGAGTGTCTCGGCCTCGGTGGACTCGGCTGGTTGTCGACGTACATCGTCCAGCGCCACCAGCTGCGCCCCAACGAGATCCGAACCGTCTCTGCAGGCGCGAGGGTTCGCGTCTCAGTGCCGCGTGTGACCGTCAAGCCGCCGTCGGTGAGGACGACCGCCCACCCCGGTGCCGCCCAGTTGCGCTCCGTCACCCGCCCCTCCCCTACTCGCCGACGCCAGGAAACGGCACACCGTCTCGAGCTTCACTCGGCCGGCAGGCTCCCTCGTCCCCGCCGCCCGCGTCCGCACCCGCTCCGACCCACCGTTGCCCGTACCTGTCACCGTAGTCGTCGGCACCCGCAACGACCGGATGAAGCCAGCCTGGGAGCTCAGCACCCGAGGGATCGGCACTACCGAGGAGGGTGGCCGCGATCGATCTGCGGGCAATCACATCGTGCAGGGAACGCACGAGGCGGTGAGATCAGCGCCGATGACCACGGGCGGACTGGGCGGTGGAGGTGGCTGCACAGGGGCGCGGGGCTCTCATGGATCGGGGTCCTACCCACCCTGACCGGCCACGAGGGCTCCAGGATCTTGCGGTGACACCAGCCAACCGGGTCAACGGGCCTCGACCCCATAGGTCCCTTGTGCAAGCTCCTCGTCCGGCGAGCCGCCCTTGGGGTCAGGGACGTGGACCCTCGTCGAAGTTCGCTCAGCCGGATACGGGCGCGGCTGGGAGCTTGAATGCCAGTGTCGCCTCTACGGCGTTGCGGCCTTCGCTGGCGACAAGGGCAGTCCCTCGAGTAGCTGTTCGATCGGTTCGACATGCCGTGGGTCGGCGCCTGGGAGGCTGCCGATGACGTGTGCTCGAACTAGCTCGATGGCGATGGACACCGTCTCCCTTAGATCGCTTCGTGACGAGTCGAGGTGTGCAGCGATGTCGGGGTACTCGGACTCGAAGCGCCGGGCCGGGTCGTAGGGGTCCGCTCCGTCCCTGACCTGCGGTGGGGCACA
>JBJHBB010000271.1:0-4167 GCA_050485265.1 Rhodothermales bacterium
CTATCATCGGAACAGGCGCGACGGCCGTCCAATGTATCCCTCATCTCGGCCGTGACGCTGGGCACCTGTATGTCATCCAGCGCACGCCGTCGGCCGTCGACGCGCGCAACAATAAACCCACCGATCCCGAGTGGGTGAAGTCGCTGCACCCGGGATGGCAGCGCGAGCGGCAGCAGAACTTCGACGACATCGTCATGGGTCGGCCGTTCGAGGTGGAGCAGGTCAACGACGCCTGGACGGACATCGCTGAGGAGGAGATGACCGGAGAGATCGCCGACGGCGAGACCGAGAACGGCGAAGCCGAACCGGCCGAGGAGCAAATCGCAGAGTGAGCGGACACCCACGCCTTCTTCCCCCAGCCATTACATGAGCACGGTAGCTAAAGCCTCGACCGCTGGCGCGCCGGCGTACCCGCTCGGACACGAGCCCGTACACCACTACCTACGCGAGCCCGGCCCCGGGCCCGACGTGCGCGGCCTCAAGCGCGTAGGCGCCATCATCTGGTCGTGGATGACCAGCGTCGATCACAAGCGGATCGGCCTGATGTACCTCTTCGCTATCTCGGCCTCCTTCGCGGTGGGCGGGATCGCGGCGCTGCTGGTCCGCCTCGAGCTCTTCGGGCCCGACCAGATTCTGATGGACGCGGACGCCTACAACCGGCTGTTCACGTTCCACGGCGTGGTGATGGTGTTCCTGTTCATCGTGCCGTCGATACCCGCGTCGCTGGGCAACTTCGTCCTCCCGATTCAGCTCGGAGCCAAGGACGTGGCCTTCCCGCGGCTGAACCTGGCGTCGTTCTACATCTACGCCTTCGGCGCGATGTTCGCCGTCTACTCGATCCTTCAGGGAGGAGTGGACACGGGCTGGACATTCTACACGCCCTACTCGGCAGTGTCGGACACGTCGGTGCTGCCGATGACACTGGCGGTGTTCATCATGGGGTTTGCCAGCATCCTGACTGGTATCAACTTCATCGTCACCATTCACAAGATGCGGGCGCCGGGCCTGACCTGGAACCGGTTGCCGCTGCTGATCTGGGCGCTATACGCCGTCTCGATCGTCCAGATTCTGGCGACGCCTGTGATCGGGATCACGATGATCCTCCTGGCAATGGAGCGCATCCTGCACGTCGGCATTTTCGATCCGGCGCTCGGTGGCGACCCCGTTCTGTTCCAGCACTTCTTCTGGTTCTACAGCCACCCGGCGGTGTACATCATGATCCTGCCGGCGTTCGGCGTGATAAGTGAGTTGATGGGCACCTTCAGTCGCCAGCGCGTCTTCGGCTACCGGGCCATCGCGCTGTCGTCGGTGGCTATCGCGATGCTGGGCTTCCTCGTCTGGGGGCACCACATGTTCGTGTCCGGACAGAGCACACTTTCGAGCGTGGTGTTCAGCGTAATCACCTTCCTGATCGGTGTGCCATCGGGCATCAAGGTGTTGAACTGGGTGGCCACGATGTATCGAGGGAGTATCTGGCTACAGACTCCGATGCTCTACGCGCTGTCCTTCATCTTCCTATTTACGATAGGCGGCCTGACGGGAATTTTCCTGGGCGTGCTTTCGGTCAACATCCACCTGCACGACACCTACTTCGTGGTGGCGCACTTCCACTACGTGATGATGGGCGGAACGGTGATGGCCTTCATCGCCGGGTTGTTCTACTGGTGGCCCAAGATGTTCGGAAGGATGATGAACGAGTTCTGGGGACGGATCTCAGCGCTGCTCGTCTTCGTCGGGTTCAATGTGACCTTCTTCACGCAGTTCGTGATGGGGACGCAGGGGATGCCGCGTCGTTACTACACCTACATCGACGCCTTCCACGACCTGCACATGATCTCGACCGTCGGGTCGTGGATCCTGGGTCTCGGCCTGCTTCTGGTGCTAATCAACATGCTCTGGAGCCTGAAGGCGGGCCGCCTCGCTCCGGGTAACCCGTGGGGAGCTGCCACGCTGGAGTGGACCCACGCCACCAGCCCGCCCGATCACCACAACTTCCACCGCACCCCGCTGGTCACCCACGGTCCGTACGACTACAACGTCCTCTTCGGGGTTGGTGGTGACGGTGCTCGCGGTCGCGAGCCCGCGCCGACTCCCGTGCCGGAGGTGGGCGGACCGCAGGAAACGACATCGGTCGACCTGGGCCTCCGCCAGCCCGATTCGGCCACAGACAACGATTGAGCCGCGCCCAACACGGCACCTGATCCCCGCACTCACTCATGGCCCATCCCTCCCCGACGCCCGTCGAGCAGGCCATAGCCCACGGCCACCACGGCGAAGACCCGAATCGGCCGCCGCACCTGAAGTCCTACTTCGTCTCGAGCGAGCAGCAGTTCGACGCGGCGAAGCTGGGCATGTGGCTATTCCTGGTGACGGAGATCCTGCTCTTCGGCGGGATGTTCGTCGCATACGGCATCTACCGCGCCTGGTATCCGGACCTGTTCGCCGACGCGAGCACGCAGCTGGATACGATGATGGGCGCCTTCAACACGCTCGTCCTGCTAGGGAGCTCGCTGACGGTGGCGTGGGCCGTCCGCGCGGCGCAGACCGACAATCAGAAGGCGCTCTTCTGGAACCTGGTCGCGACCGTCGCGCTGGCAGGCGTGTTCATGATCGTCAAGTATTTCGAGTACACGCACAAGTTTGAGCTCGGCATCTTCCCAGGCGCCGGCTTCGTGTTCCCCGAAGGCACTGAGTTCACCCTGCGTGGTGTTGTCGAGGGATTCCAGACGGCCGCCGCGGGCGCTGCCGAGGGTGGGGGGTACTACCCAGGTGGACACGGAATAGATAACCAGCGAGCGGGACTCTTCTTCTCGCTGTACTTCATCATGACCGGGATTCACGGTATCCACGTCCTGATCGGGATGATCGCGATAGGCATCCTGGCCTTCAAGGCGCGGAAGGGCCGATACACGAGTGCCTGGTACACGCCGGTCGAGAACACCGCGCTCTACTGGCACGTGGTCGACATCATCTGGATATTCCTCTTCCCCCTGATGTACCTGATCTGAGGTCGCGCTGAGCGCCTCGCGACCCTATCATCGGGACAACGGCTATGGCAGAAAAGACTCATCACACCAGTCCTCACGACCCGGCAGACCACGGGCACCACGGGCATCACATCCTGTCGGCGGCCCTTCTCCTGAAGGTGTTCTTTGCGCTGGTCGGCCTGACCGCGCTGACCGTGGGGCTAGCCTATATGGAGCGCACCGACATGATCCACTTCGGTGGGGAGGCCGGTAGCGTAGCCGTCGCGCTGCTCATTGCAGGTGTCAAGGCCACGTTGGTGGCGATGTTCTTCATGGCCCTGAAGTACGACAACAAGGTCAACTCGCTGGCCTTCCTGATGAGCATCGTCTTCCTGGTGGTGTTCTTCGTTTTCACTTTCCTGGACACTGGTTTCCGCGGCCAGTTTGAGGGTATCCAGGATGCGCGCCCGATCGACAAGATCGAAATGGAGCGCCGGCAGGCTGAGGAACGGGATCGCCGCGTTCAGGAGCAGCTAGAGGCTGCACCTGCGGGCGGCACGCAGGACACCACGCTGCTCGGGCCGTCACCTACGCTTCAGTAGCCGTATGTAGAGACCCATGGGCCCGTCCGGAGCAGCCGTCATCCTGATCGTGACCGGTACGGTCGCAGGCGGGTTGTTGCTGGTCTGGGTGATGGTAACCGCGTGGAGGATCATCTTTCCCGAGCGGCCGCTTCCACTCACCAGGAATCAGTCGGAGCTCAGACGCTTCCGTACGGCCCTCGGCGAGTCAGTCCCCGTAGGCTTCCGGGAGATTCATGAGGACATGGTCGAGCACGTGCGTCGTGTGCGACTAGGTCGAACGCTCTCCGAACCCAATGCCATCGAGCCTGGCGGGAGAGCGGGAGCAGACGAGGATCTCTGGGAGCGTCGCAACTGAGGTGCTTCTAGCGACCGGGTCGGCAAGCCGAGAAAGAAAAAGCGCCCCCGACCATCGAGGCCGGGAGCGCCGGATTTGCGGAAGGTCAACGACCTAGCGATACCGGTCCTGCTTGGCGTCTCGCATCCGGTCCTTGTAGCGAATGACCTGGCGGCGGAGTTGGCGCACGCATTCGGAGACGGCGTCCTCATGGCTGTCGGCGGCCTGCTCGGCTCGCAGAAGCTGCTTTCGGACCGTCACCGTGATCTCCGCCGTCTTCGGT
>JBJHBB010000272.1:0-4166 GCA_050485265.1 Rhodothermales bacterium
GTTCCAACGAAATGCGGTTGACAACGTGCCGGCGCACCCGCATTTTGCTCCGTCCGCATTGGTCGCTGTTTCCGAGCCTGGACGCTCGATACCCGGCCAACATGCCCTCCTCCTTCGAGGCCTGATGTCTCCCGAAGCCGTCAATCTGGTCGAGCGTGCGTCGGCGTTGCTGCTGCACGCAAGCGACGCTGCGGAGCGTGCAGGCTGCTCGGAGGACACGACCGATGCCGTGCGGTCGGCGCTGGCATCATTCGCGCGTGCCTACCTGATCGACAAGGGCGAGAACGGTATCCCCGAACAGGATGACGGATGCCTGCGGCACTTCTTCGGTGTCGCACCGCAGTGGCTGGGAGCCAAAGTCGCCGTACTGCTGCGAAAGCTCAACTACCTCACCTACTCCGCGCCGTACATGCCCGCGCTCCAGGATGAGGGTGAATGGGACGGCCAGGCGATGCAGACCGAGATCAAGACCGCTTGCCGCGAGGCGTCGGCGCTCTGCGGGTTCCTCGTGCGCAAAGCTGTGGTGCCGGACTTTCGTGGGGAGGAAAGCCTTTGCTTCGCGCCCGGTGACTGGATCGAGTACTCGGAGTTCGATTGGGGTGCCTGGCGACCTCGCGCGGCCGTGGTACTCGCGGCGAGGTGGCCGCAGCTTCTCGTTCGCTACGAGGATCGCCGAATCGACGAGCTCGACCTCACCATCGCTTTCGTGCGGCCGCTCGACCGGCCCCCGGTTGATCTCAGCTCACCAGTGGAGGCTCGGCGAACGGCCTTCGAGCGTCTCCTCGCCGCGCGCAAATTGGAGCCGGAGTCCAGCCGGGTGAGCGAGGCTGTGCTCGGTACCGCGCGCTATATCCGCACCTGCCCCTGTTGCGGCTATCTGACGCGTCGGCTACGCGTGCCTGACTACGCGCGCCTCTCGGGTCATGCTCACCCGATGGTCCCCGCGTGCGTGCTGTGCGGGTGGAACGACTCCGACCACGCCGCCGAGGCCAACCCATCCCGTCCGTCACGCGGGCCGAACGGTCGCTACTCGCTAGACCGTGCTCGAGAGAACTTTGGCGTCCACCACTCCATCTTCGATGAGTCCGACGCGAGCGTCGAAGCCGAGCGGCATCACCTCCCCGGCGTTCGCAAGCAGAAGGCCGCGGCGATCGCCCTGCTCGATGCCGTGGTCGAGTCGTCCGATCCCGATGAGCGCTCTCAGATGTGGACGAGTGCCTGGCAACTCTTGAGGCGGATGAGTGGCGAGCGCGAGTCCGAGCGATCCGACAACGGGCAAGTGGATTCCCGCATCGGGACAGCAGTACGGACCGCCGCCGCCGAACTCTAAGTCTCGGTTCGTGGAACGCGCTGCACGCGGCCGCGTCATCGGTTCCGCACGGTGATACCGCTATGAAGCTCGCACTCTGCCAGATCAACCCCACGGTTGCCGATCTCGCCGGCAACGCGGCAAAGATCCTCGACTTCGCTCGACGCGCGGCCGACCGTGGGGCGGAGCTCGCGGTCTTCCCCGAGATGTGCCTGACCGGCTATCCTCCCCAGGACCTGCTCGAGAAGCGCCACTTCATCGATGACGTCAACCACGCCCTGGCCGTCATCATCGAGCACATTCCACGTGAGCTCGGCGTGGTGCTGGGCGTGCCGCTTAGGAACGAGTACCCGACCGGAAAGCCGTTGTTGAACGCCGCCGTGTTGCTGGAGGACGGTCGCATCATTGCGAGTGCGCACAAGGTCCTCCTCCCTACCTATGACGTCTTTGACGAGGTGCGGCACTTCGAACCGGGCCAGTCCGTGAAGCCCGTCGAGTTTCGGGGACTCAGGCTCGGACTTCACGTTTGCGAGGACATGTGGGGAGAGGATCGACGGTCCCGGCCGCGTCTTTATGCGCGAGACCCGATCACCGAGCTGGCCGAGCAGGGCGTCGACCTGTTCGTGAACATCTCCGCCAGCCCGTTCGCCGTCGGCAAGCACCAGGTCCGCAACGACGTGGTGGCCCGCATCAGTGAGCGTTACCGAAAGCCGTTCGTGCTCGTCAACCAGGTCGGCGCAAACACGGAGTTGCTCTTCGATGGCGACAGTCGGGGCCACCGCTCCGACGGCCGGCTTGGCGTGGTCGCGAGCAGTTTCACCGAGGACCTGGTGTTCTGGGACCCCTGGGGAAGTGAGGTCGCGAGCGTTCAGCGCGACGCGATCGCGGATCTGCACGATGCGCTGGTGATGGGTATCAGAGACTACTTCCAGAAGACCAGCGCATTCGAGAAGGCGCTGGTCGGCCTCTCGGGCGGAATCGACTCGGCTGTTACCTGCGCCCTTGCGGTGGAGGCACTCGGGAGGGACCGAGTCGTTGGGGTGACGATGCCCGGTCCCTATTCATCTTCCGGGTCCGTCGAAGACTCCCGCGACCTCGCCGAAAGCCTTGGAATCGAGTTCCACGAGGTCTCGATCCTTCCTGCCGTGGAGGCTTTCTCCGGGATGCTCAGCGACGTCTTCGACCGCCTTCCCTCTGACTCGACCGAGGAGAACATTCAGGCCCGCGCGCGCGGGGTCACGCTGATGGCGATGTCGAACAAGTTCGGTTATCTGCTTCTCTCGACCGGAAACAAGAGCGAGATGGCCGTCGGCTATGCGACGCTCTACGGCGACATGAGTGGCGGACTGTCCGTGTTGTCCGATGTATTCAAGCAGGAAGTGTACGCGCTGGCTCGGCACATCAACGAGAGTGCGAATGAGGACGTCATTCCTCAGCATTCCATCACCAAGCCCCCGTCCGCAGAGCTCAGGCCCGGGCAACTCGATCAGGACACGCTGCCTCCATACGAGGCCCTGGACGCCATCCTCCGCCTCTACGTTGAGGAGCTCCGCGACCGTGACGAGATCGTCGAGCTGACGCGTCTCGATCAGTCACTTGTGACAGAGGTATTGAGGATGGTCGATCGCAATGAGTACAAGCGGCGTCAGGCGGCACCCGGTCTCCGGGTCAGCAACCGCGCGTTCGGGGTCGGTCGCAGAATGCCGGTCGTGATGCACCGCACGCGCGTAGGGGAAGAATCTGCCATCGTTGAGGCCTCGTCGCCATGATCACCTACGTATCCGGCACGCTGGTGTCAAAGAGTCCTGCGGAGGTGATCGTCGACGTCGGGGGGATGGGGTACCACATTCAGATTCCGATGTCTTCGTTCGACAAGCTCCCTCGGACGGGAGAGGCTACGCGTCTTCTGACGCATTTCCACGTGCGCGAGGATGCCCAGACGCTGTTCGGCTTCGCGACGGAATCGGAGCGGTCGCTCTTCCGCACTATGATTGGAGTCAGTGGTGTAGGACCGCGGCTCGCGCTCGCGGCGCTTTCGGCCTTTCCGCCTGACGCTCTTCGCGATCATCTTCTTGCCGGCGACATCGGCGTGCTGACGCGAATCCCGGGTGTGGGCAAGAAGACGGCCGAGCGCATGATCGTCGAGTTGCGCGACCGCATATCCGACGACGTGCAGGCTCGCGGCGAGGCACCGGCGACCGGCGATGCCGCCGCGCGCCAGGACGCCCGCGCGGCCCTCGAATCCCTGGGCCTGAGTCGCTCGGAGGCCGAGAAGCGAATCCGCAACGTGCTGAAGTCGAGCGACGGATCTCTCTCGGCCGAGGACCTCATCCGCCGATCGCTGCAAGGCTGACCGCTTTCGTTAACGCTGCAGTTATTCGGCGCAGAGCTTCGAGTGGATAGCTTTCGTACTCGGCGCCCTCCCACAAACTCCAACGACCGCGTGTCCTCGGAAAACGCCGCTACGATCCTCCTTGTCGACGACGAGGAGGACCTGCTCGATCTGCTTGCGTACGCCCTCACGCGCAACGGCTACAACGTGCTCACCGCTACCAATGGCGCGGAGGCACTCAACGAAGCGCAGACGCACCGCCCCGATCTGATCGTGCTGGACATTATGATGCCGGAGATGGACGGCATCGAGGTGTGTCGCCGGCTTCGCGAGGATGCACACCTCCGGCTCACGCCGGTTCTCATGCTCACCGCCAAGAGCGACGAGCGCGACGAAATCCTCGGCCTGGACGCCGGGGCCGATGACTACCTCACCAAACCAACGTCGTCCCACCTGCTGGTTTCGCGAGTGAAGGCGCTCTTGCGGCGCTCTGAACGCATCGACTCCGCAGCCACGCGTCAGCTG
>JBJHBB010000273.1:0-4164 GCA_050485265.1 Rhodothermales bacterium
GCCCAGGCTCATGAGCACGCCTCCAAGCAACCTCCTCACAGGGGGACCGAATAGCGGTTCAATTCTCGGATTACTTGCAGCCCTACGGAGAACTGTATAGGCCTCCTCCAATCTTCCCGCACGCTCGAGCGCAGCCCCCACAGCCAGCAGGCCCATCGTCTCATCCGTAACGTATTCTGCCGCCAGCATGGATGGAATTGTCAAGGCTACCTCAAGCGCCTGGTCATGTAGCCCCGCAAATGACAGCGCTCGGTACCAGGTCATATTGGTCTCCGTGCGCCTGTACAGTACGTGGGCAGGGGCGCTTGATCCGAGCTCGCTCACGCGCTGATTGATGACACGGGCAGCAGTCTCGGCTTCCGAAACGGCACCGAGAATGCGAGCACGATCGCGACGCGACCCTCGGCTCCAGTGGTCTGCAATTGCTTCTGCGTGACGCGCGTGGGCGAACGCAAGGTTCTCCGGCTCGTCCAGCGCCTGTGCGATTCCGATCAGTTCGCGGAACGCGGCAATTGCATCCTCATGAGCGCCCAGTAACCGGTAGGCGGAACCCAGCTCACTGTGAATCTCAAACCGGCTTTCCAGATGATCTGCACTGACTAGTGCCCGAGCGGCTAACAGATCCCTTACAGCCTCGAGCAGACGGTCAAGATGAACGTACTGAATGCCGCGATGCAGCCACACGCGCGCCTGATCATCAGCGGCGGCCGTCGACATCTCGCCTTCGATGAAAGCCGAGGTCAACTCAATCGCGGCCGGCCGTTGTCCACGCCGCACCAGGACGTCCGCTTCATGGATCAGTGCATCGACCCACGCGGCACTACCGACCGCCTTACATGTACGCACACGCCGGGACACGTCGAGTAGCCACTCAGCGGGTTCACCCGGGTCGAAGCGGGCCTCGTAAGCTCGGCTGGCAGATTGCATTTCCTCCACCTCAGCCTCGCAGCCAGACTGCCCGGCTGGGCCGCCCACGACGAACAATAGACCTAGAAAGACGATCGTCAGCATTCGGGAACGGTACTGATGGCCGGGAGTTGCGCGTCCAGAACCGTCAATTATACCTCCTGCAAAACCATGATTCACGCCTCTTGCCCACTCAGAGCCATCGAAGAAGAACCGGAACCACAACCCGACGAGGATCCGCCGCCATCACGGCCTGGCGGCAAGCCAGCTGGAAACGGCACCGGCGGCGAAGGCGACAAGGACGGTTAGGCCTCCTCGAGCCGCGGCGGCGATCCGCTCGTCGACCTGTCGCGCGATGTCTACGGACACGAAAAATGCGGATTGAGACGCTACGACTCCGTTCATTTCGTGCCCACGACATCTCGCGCGTTGTCTTCGCGCCCAAGGTCAACCTCCTGCACGGTCCAAACGGGGCAGGGAAGACCAACGTCCTCGAAGCGATTCACTACCTGTGTCTAAGCAAGAGCTTTCTTCCTGCACAGGATAGTATCGCGCTACGCCGCGGTGCCCCATTCTTCGAGATCGAGGGGGCGTTCTGTGGTACTCGCCGAGCCGCGCTTTCGGCCCGGCTGGCGTACGAGCCCGACGCGGGTAAACGCCTCTTTGTGAACGGCGCCCCGCTGGCGCGCCTCGCCGATGTAGTCGGGCGGCTTCCCGTGGTCGTCCTCGCCCCGGAAGACTTCATCCTCACTGCCGGCCCGCCGGAGGAGAGACGCCGCTTTCTGGATAACACTCTGAGTCAAGCGAGGCCATCCTATCTCACGGACCTCCTCCGATACCGTCGCGCTCTGAAGCAGCGGAACGCACTGCTTCAGGATCATCGTCAAACCAGAAACGCTGATCCAGCGGCCCTTCGGGCCTGGACCACAGAGCTCGTCACGCTGGGCGCGAGACTAATGGCTCGGCGCCACCTGTTCGTGAACGAGTTCTCAGCCCACCTTGAGCGCGCATACGAACCGCTCGCGGACCTCGGTGAGGCCCCGGCCATCGAGTACAAGACGGCCGTTCCCACGTCCGTCCTGGCCGGCGAGCCGGCTGTCCTGGAGGAGGCCTTCGACGCACAGCTCGCCCGGCTGGCGACTCGCGAGCGAATGCGGGGCCGCACCCTTCTCGGCCCACACAGAGACGACCTGTCGTTTACGCTTGGCTCCTTCGATGTCCGTGGCTACGCATCCCAGGGACAGCACCGAACGTTCGCGCTCGCGTTGAAACTTGCCACGTTCTCGTATCTCCGCGAGCAGCTTGACTAAACACCTCTCCTGCTCCTTGACGACTTTTTCGGGATCCTGGACCCAGAGCGCACGAGGGTCATCATAGAAATGCTTCAGTCTGATGCCATCGGGCAGAGCATCATCACAGCTGCCAGAAAGGACGTGTTCACCGGCCTGGTCGACTTTACCTCAGCGGAGCATCTCGCGATACGCGTCGTAGACGGGAGCATCGGCGCGGACAGCTAACCCGCGTCGCCCCATCTCCCGTACTCTTGCTCCTCTCATACGACCATGCCTTTCCGAAGCAGACCCCCCCTGATCTGGCTGTTAGCAGCCCTTTTTCTGGTTCCTGCGTCCACGCTGCCCCTGAGCGGGTGTGGATCCCCGGTCGAGAACCTCGTCACTGGAGAGCGCCAGCGGGGCGCCTACACCTGGGCACAGGAGGTCCAGATAGGGCAGGAGGCCCACCCGCAGGTTGTCGCGGCGTTCGGCCTATACGACGACGAGGGCGTCACGAACTACGTACGCGACCTCGCGCAGACCGTCCTCGAAGAGAGCGCCTGGGCGAACCCTGAGACGCCAGCCGAAATCCGGAACACGCCGTTCCATTTCCATGTGCTCGATTCGGATGTGCCGAACGCCATGGCGCTTCCGGGTGGCTATATCTACGTGACGCGAGGCCTGCTGGCATATCTCGAGAATGAGGCCCAGCTGGCGGTAGTACTGGGCCACGAGATCGGACACGTGCTTGCGCGGCACCATTCGCGCCGCGCCGCAGCTGCACAGACTGGGCAACTTGGTCTGCTCGGTGCGGCGATTCTGGGCGGCGTGATCGGAGGAGGCCGTGTAGCTGAGGGCATCCTCGATATCGGCGGCACGGGGGTACAGTTACTCTTCCTGAGGTACTCTCGCGATGACGAGCGCGAGGCAGACATCGCCGGCGTGTCGTATGCGGAGTTCGCCGGGTACGACGCCTCCGAAGCCGCGTCCTTCTTCGAATCGCTCAGGCGCCTTGGCGAGCGCGAAGGCGGCAGCATTCCTTCGTTCCTGTCGACTCACCCCGACCCGGCCGAGCGCCAGCAATCCATCCCGCAACTCGCTCAGCAGGTGAGTCCACGCGGCACGGAGGTCAACCGCCAGCCGTACCTGAACGCAATCCGCAACATCGTCCTAGGCGAGAACCCGCGCCAGGGATTTACCGAAGGGAACACGTTCCACCATCCGGACCTGCAGTTTCGCTTCGACTTTCCCGCCGGCTGGCGCCTGGTCAACAGCGCCGCGGCCGTTCAGATTGGCGAACCCCAGGGCCGAGCAGTGATGGAGTTTACCTTCGCGCAGGAATCCAGTGCCCAGGCTGCGGGTCAGGCGTTCGCCCGCCAGCAGGGTGTCAGTATCAGTGAGCAGGGCGCGGTCACCGTGAACGGCCATACCGGGTACGCGCTAAGTGGCACAGCGGCGTCGCAGCAGGGTCAGCTCGGCTTCATTATCTACTTCATCGAGCACCGCGGCAACGTTTATCGCTTCCTGGCTCTTACGAGCGCGGCAAACCTGTCGGGGATGCGCAACACCTTCCTGTCCTCGCTGAACAGTTTCCAGACTGAGCAAAATCAGCAGATCCTCGGGCGCCAGCCGGTACGGCTCGAGGTGGTGCCGGTCAGTAGCAGTACTGCCTTCCGGCAGCTTCTGCAGGGACGGCCAATGCCCCAGGGTATGGACGAGAACATGCTGGCGATCATGAACGAGGTCCAGCTCAACGAGACCATCCCGGCCGGTCGATCGGTTAAGCTTCCTGCACGCTAACACCGCGTTCCCCGCTGGCGGCGATCGCGGCCGCCAGCGGGGATCTATGCGACCGGGGGGATGAACACGGCCTCCCCGCCACACGCCATCTTGCCCCCCGTGTAAACCGCAATGCGGGCACGGACGTGCTTGCGCGCGTCGACCTTCTCGGCCACCTTAACCTCAACCAGTACGTCGCTGCCGACCG
>JBJHBB010000274.1:0-4150 GCA_050485265.1 Rhodothermales bacterium
TGGCAGGAGCGCCAGGCCAAGATAATCGCCAACAGCGTCCGCGTGTATGAGCATTGCGGGCTGGACTGGCGCCTGCCCTTCTGGTCGGATCCAAACCTCCTCGCATTCTGGAAGCGTGTGCCGGCGAGCATGCGTCAGGGCCAGCGCTTGTACCATCGAATCTGCGAGGTGCTCATGGGCGATAGCCTGTTCGAGCTGCCATCGACGAGACGGTCGGAGCCGGCACTGCTCGGAAAGTGGAGGCGCCTGACCGATCCGGGATTCGGTCGGTACGGAATATGGCTCGGACCCAATCCCCTGCTAGCCGCAGCCCGAACCCGCGTGCAGGACCTGGCGACCGTGGACCACCCGGTGGTGGGACCGATTGTCGCTGAGTTGGCCGCACCGATCGCGAGGCGGCCTCCGCAGTGGGTGAGCCTCAACGGTTGGCTAGCGCTCTCGCAGCTTCAGGACATCTCCCGAGCACTCGGCTAGAGGATCGATCGGAACGTAGGGGGCAGATCTCCGCGTCCGTCCGGGGCCTGCTGAGCGTCCAGCCGATCCGGGCCGCCATTCGCTGCCTCGCCGTTCCCACAGAACTTGTCGTACGCCGACACCAGGTCGACGGCAATCGCACTTGCAGACCTGCCCTCGATGTGACGTCGCTCGAGGAGGAATACGGGATCGCCCTCCTTTAGAAGAACCATGAACGGTGAGGATGGAGGGATTCCTGCAAGGTGCTCGCGGAGACGAGCGGTCGCCTCCAGGTCCTGACCGGCGAACACAGTCGCGTATGCATCGGGCTGACTCGAATGCTGCTTGGCCATGGCAACGGCGGGACGTGCATTCGCTGCGGCGCATCCGCAGACCGAGTTGATTACGACCAATGCCGTACCGTGAGACTGCTGATCCAGGAATTGCTCGACCTCGTCAGCGGTCTTGAGCTCGTCGACGCCGAGTCGAACGAGTTCCTGGCGCATGGGTGCGACGAGTGCTTCGGGGTACGGCATGGCTAGAGCGGGATGTTCGGCTGGTGGGCCGGGATTGCAATTGTCGTCTGGAGGATCGATCTTTGCGCCGCCTGACGCAGCGCGGGCACCGCACATCGAGTGTGCGCTCGTGAATCCTCCCTCCCCAACCGTGTTCCCAACTCAATCGCGTCCCATGGGCTTCAGAGAGCGATATCCACGCAGTCCTCGCAGGTTGCGTGTGGCGAGCACTGGAGATACGGGTCGGTTTCAGTTTCCCCCAGCGCTGTTTCGTTTCCTCCCGCTGATAATGGGAGTCACGATGTTGGGACTGGCAGGTTGCTCCCCATCCGGATCCTTGCTTGCTCCACCCCAGCCTGTGGAAGTCGCGATTCCCGCTGTCGATCAGGATGAGGATCTACGATTCGACGCCGCGATTTCCCCATCGGGTCGAGTTCTGACGGCCGACATTGCGATTGCGAGTAGACTTGGCCGGGTTCATTCGAACTGGGACGGCACGCCTTACCGCTTCGGCGGGACCACCCGCGATGGCATCGACTGCTCGGCTTTCGTTCAGCGCGTTTACACGGAGGCCTTCTCAACCGCGCTGACACGTGCAACTGCCACCCAGGTCCATGAGGGTCGCGAGGTCGCGCGCGAAGCGCTACGCCCGGGTGACCTCGTGTTTTTCAGAACTGGTCGCCGACAACGACACGTGGGCGTCTACGTGGGCGGCAACCGCTTCCTGCACGCGTCCACGCAGCGTGGCGTGACAGTCGATGCTCTCGACGGCTACTACGATCGCACCTACTGGACGGCTCGCCGAATCCTGCAGCCCGACCAGATCGCTGCGGTGGTAAGAGATGAGGAACTCCGCCGCGCACCCCTAATCGCGACGGATCAGCAGGAATCCGTGCGGAGGGCCCCTAGACCGGCCCCACAACCTGAGTCCAGAGCACCACGCTCGCCGCAGCCCGTCTCCTGGCAGCCGACCGAGCCGGCCACCCCCTCCAACGGGCGCAGGTCCGGCTGGTAGCCAGGCTCCGGCCAACTGAATCGTGAACGAACGACGGTTGGGCCGCCAGGCGCACTGGCGTATATTTGCCCAATAGCCGCCTCCCCCGGAGGTGGCAATTTTTTTTCGGTGGCCCATCGCCAGCTCCACCCATCGTGACCATGAGTGAACCGGTATACCTGACGCAGGAAGCGCTCGATAACCTTAAGGAAGAATTGCGCCTGGCGAAAACCGAGGGACGACAGGAGATCGCGCGCGCCATCGCCGAGGCTCGCGCGCAGGGCGACCTCTCCGAAAACGCCGAGTATGACGCCGCGAAGGAGGCACAGGGCCATCTCGAGGCGCGGATCGCCAAGCTGGAGGACACTGTGTCGTCCGCACGGCTGGTCGACGAGAGCCACATCGACACGTCGAAGGCTTTCATCCTCTCGACCGTGAAAGTTCGCAACTCGAAGTCCGGAGACGAGGCTACCTACACGCTCGTATCCCCTGAAGAAGCCGACATGGCGGCCGGCCGGATCTCGATAAAGAGCCCTGTCGGCCAGGGCCTGCTCGGCAAGAGCGTTGGCGAGTCCGCGGACATCAAGGTGCCGGCCGGAACGGTGAAACTCGAGATCCTGGAGATCAGACGCTAGGGACGTAGATGGCGGTGGCCGCGAAAAAGCAGCGGTCAGTCGCGGGACGCCTGGTGCGCTGGCTGATCATCTTCCCGCTGGTAGCCGTGATGGGCTACCTGACTCTCTGCGTTCTGCTACTGGCGGCTTATCGCTTCGTCCCACCGCCCGTTACCACCGTTCAGGTTCAGCGGACGGTGGAAGCGGCATTCTCCCCCGATCAGCTGGCTTTCAGGCGGACATGGCGCTCAACGGACAACCTTTCTGTCCATCTCCCCCGCGCCGTTGTGGCGGCAGAAGACTCGCGCTTCTACCAGCATCGCGGGTTCGATTGGGAGGAGTTTGCCAAGGCCCGTGAGGATGCTCAGCGCAGGGGGCGGCCGATGCGAGGCGCCTCCACTATCAGCCAACAGCTGGTCAAAAACCTCTTCTTGACCACGCATCGATCGATCGTACGGAAAGGACTCGAGTACCCGCTCACCTTCGCTGCGGAACTCATCCTTCCCAAGGACCGCATACTGGAGCTTTACGTCAACAGCGTGGAATGGGGCCCAGGCGTGTATGGTGCCGAGGCAGCAGCACGCTACCACTTTGGGATCGGTGCCGATCAACTGAGCCGCGAGCAGTCGGCCCGATTGGCTGCGCTTCTTCCCGCGCCTCGAAGCCGAACACCGCAAAACGTGGGCTGGTACAGCAGCATCATCATGCAGCGTATGGGGCAGATGGGATGGTGAACGATGCGGAAGAGAACGAGGCAACTATGATCGACCTCCGCAGCGACACGGTCACGCGACCAACGGCCGAGATGCGGCAGGCCATGGCCAACGCCGAGGTTGGCGACGATGTCTTCGGCGAGGACCCGACGGTCAAACGCCTGGAAGCTCGAGTGGCTGAGTTGCTCGGAAAGGAGGCCGGACTCTTTGTACCCAGTGGAGTGATGGGCAACCAGCTCGCCATCATGATCCACACAAAACCGGGGGACGAAGTCATCCTTGCCGAGCGCAGTCACATTTTCCACTACGAAAGTGGTGCGCCCGCCCTCCTGTCCGGCGTGCAGTTGAACCCGATCGCGGAGTCTCGGGGACTGCTTACTCCGCAGCACGTGACCGATGCGCTTCGCGGTGGCCACGACTGGGAGGCGCGTTCGCGTCTCGTCTGCCTCGAGAACACCGTTAATAAATCTGGCGGGGTTGTCTTCCCGCCCGACCTGGCCGAGGCGACGGCTGCGCAGGCTAAGGAAGCAGGTCTGCGGGTCCACCTCGACGGCGCACGCAACGTCAAGGTCGTCGGCATGAACAACTACGTCACCTCGCTACAGCGCGTCGTCAAAGCCAACCCGGAACACCGTGAAGGCAACGGCGCGCCTCGGGTGGCGTTCACGGCAACGCTCGTCCCCGAGCTGATGACCGAGGTCGACCGCGAGCCGTTGCGGGAACGTCGCGTCGAGCTGCTCGCCACGGCGCTGTACAGGGCGCACCGCCACACCGAGGCCGTCGCGGTGCTCCGCCGACACACCGACGCACTGCGCACCGAGCTCGGCCTCGAACCCGGGCCGGCGCTGCGCGACCTCGAGC
>JBJHBB010000275.1:0-4140 GCA_050485265.1 Rhodothermales bacterium
AGTCGAGCCGATCGAGCGCTATCGTGTGGTAGCTGTGGTTGGGAGGCCAGAGAGACATCGCATCCGAGAAGATGGTGATTTCCGGTGGAAGCGTGTCCTCGACCTCAACGGTGCGGATTCGCTGAATGGCGTTGTTGCCGCTGGCATCGGTCGAGTTGTACGTGATCTGGTACGTGCCGGGCGTGGCCGTGTCGACGTCGCCCGCGATCACGAGCGAGGGGTTCGGATCGCAGATGTCGACCACAGTGGCGCCGAGCTCCACGTATTCGTCGATGCCGCACTCGAGCGTCATGTTGGCGTCGCCGTTGAGGGTGATGACTGGTGGCGTCGTGTCGCGAACGCGGATGCGGACCTCGTCTTCATCGGTGTACGTGCCGTCCGAGACACGAAGCGTCAAGTCGTGCGTCCCGATAGGCAGGGTGACGTTGACTATGGCCTGGTTGGATGGACCGGCCACTATGGTCGCGCCGTCGAGCCAGGTGTAGGTTAGCGCATCGTCGTTGGCATCCCAGGAGCCCGAGCCGTTGAGCGTCACGACCGCGCCGTCAAAGCTTGTGCACTCGATGAAGAGCTGGTCTGGGCCCGCGTCGGCGATCGGCGGCACGTTGGTGAAAGTGGCGACTGCCAGCAGTAGGTTCGGTCGGGGACCAATGTTCTGATCAGTGTTGCCAAGTTGCGGACTGCCGGTGTCGACGAGCAATTGGCGCATCTGCGTCGACGTGAGAACGGGTATCCCCTCTGCCTTGCGAATTCCCTGGATGTTAGTGGCAGCGCCAGCGACGAAGGGCGAGGCGGAAGACGTGCCAGCGAAGTTCCTACGGTACCAGCGATTGCGGTCGCCTGGCGCGTCTGGGTCAGACCAATGAGTGCCATAGCCCGTGGTCATGACATTCTCACCCCACCCCTGCACATCTACGCGACTTCCGAAGCTGGAGAAGTTGAGTCGCCTACGATCGTTCGCGCCAGGCGATGCGCCAGCACCTACGATGATCGCGCCGGAGTCACGCACGCTTCGATCGAAGCGATCTTCGCAGTCTTCCTGGTCCAGGTCGACACTGCCGTTTCCGGCCGCAGCAACCACGACACGGCCCGACATCGTCGCGAAGAGCGTGGCGTCGAATACCGACTGATGCCACTCGGACGGGCCATATCCCAGGTCAGATTCGGGGTTGGGAGGCTCGATCCCGCAGACGCGGGTCTGCGTCTCCAGCAGGATCACATCTCCGATCTGCCCGTCATTGAGAGCCAGGATGATGGCGTCTGCAAGCGCGTTGTAAGGATTGTTGTCACTGTCGAAAGTGGCCTGAGCGGCCATGCCCACATTCGCGCCCCACGAGATCCCCGTGACGCCCTTGTCATCTCTGTCGGCGATCAGTTCGCCAAGCACCGCGGTGCCGTGATTGTCGCTGTCGAACGGCTTCCGCTGTGTATGCCCGGCGGGTACGCGGATGGTCACGCCGAGCGCCTTGGTCAGGTCCTCGTGCGTCTGGTTCCACTCGTACTCGATATCGTAAACAGTGACGCCCTGGCCGGCGCCTCCGGTGATTTTCCACACCACCTCAGCGTAGATCCCGCCGGGCGCCTCATCGAGATAGCCCTGCAGTTGGGTGAAGAGGGGCGTTTCGACGGACGGAGGAGGAGCATCGCGCGGAGCGGGCTCAGCGACGTCGACCTCCTCGAGCTCAGCGAGCCTCCGCGCGAAATCTTCGAGGTCCGTGTCAGGCGCCACGCGGACAATATGCCACAGCGTTAAGTCGGGCACGTCCTGCGCACCGCGTGGTAGCGCTTCTGCGCTGAGTCGGCGTAGCTGATCTCGTTCCAGGCTGAAAAGCGGCCTCACGCTCAGTATCTCACCCCTCAATTCCTGGGGGAAGATGTCGGCCGCACGACTAAGGTCTACGGACGGGTTGAGTCGGACCTCAATGTAGTTGGGTTGCAGCGGACCATCCTGCGCCACAGAAACTGGCGTCATCACCAGTGAAAAGCCCATAAGAATGACGGCCAAGGGGGCGCACATCTTGGGTAATAGGACGTGAACTGACATAGCGGACCTCCATGTCGGATGAAAACAGTGTCTCGCACTGCGGACTGACGTTCAGCCCGAGAGCGTCTCACTAGGTCAGATCGGACTTTTGGTTAGACGCGGGCCAAGCCCACCCAGAAAAACTGCGATGGGCGAACCGACGCAGTCGTGTTCCCGCGAGTTCGACCTTGCCGACGCCTCGACTACGGGCTAATGCGGTCCAGCACCTCGAGGTGTGAGCGCACACGCTTCTTCTTGCACCGGGGGCACAGGTAGGTGGCGGTCACGGCGCGATAGAATGGTCGCGAGTAGCCACAGCCCGGGTGGCGACATCTGCCTACGTACGGCGAGGTGGGGTCGTCGAGCAATTCTCCCTCATAGACACGGCTTGGGTCGGCGCCGCAGCGACGTGCCCACTCTTTCCATACGTGGTCGTGGCCGGATCGTCCCCTGGTTTCAAAGTCAATGGCGTGGGCGATTTCATGGCGCGCCACGTCTTCCATCAGCTCCCAGCCCTCACGCTGGGATATCGGACCGGAAAGAGAAACCACTTTCAACGGAGGCCTTCCCTTGCGCCACCTGCACAGACCCAGACGAGTGCGGGCGCGGTCGAACCGGAATGTCCATCCCAGTTCTCTTAGAGATCGATCTAGATGCAGGCGCCCGAGCTCGTCCATGAGCGCCCGAACACGAAGTCCAATCAGATCGAGATCGTTTGTCACTCAGCTCGCGCCGTCGGCTCTAGTAATCTGGTGTGACGAGTCGCCCGCATCGAGCAGACCGGTGAAACGGGCGCGGGGAAGATCGGCTAATCAGGTGTCGAAATGAACTTGGACAATGCGTGCGGAAGGTGCCCCTGTCCGTACCGCCGTCCTGCGTATCGCCTGAGAGCAGCCTTTGTGGACCCCGGTTGGCAAGAATGTCGTCCAACACAATTCGGCGTTCCGCCGTAACCTTCCCGTCCACTCAACATCTCGGTGATATGTCCACCACTACGCTCATCATCATCATCCTGCTCATCCTCCTCTTCTTCGGTGGCGGCGGCTACTACATGAGAGGCCGGAGATAGGAATCGTGCGGCTCGGCGAGTACTTCGCCGGGCCGCTCTCCGCAATTGCCGCCATCGACTTTTGGTTATTCGTGCGGCGAGAGGAGTTGGCAAGAATCCACCTTCTCCCATTAGGATTTCGGACGAAGTCCTTGGGTTACAGTGCACATACGTCGATACTCCATCCGTTGACGACTCGGCGTCGACGTCAGTTATCGGCTTGTCCCTTCTCTCTTACACTCGGGGTTAAGGAATCTGGTCGCAAGTGCGGGATGCTGGTTGTGCCATCCGTCAGTTTCGAGCCTAATGATCAGAGTTCTCCTTGTCAATGGACCTCCCGCGTGGCGGACCGAAATCGCGAAACACTTGCCTCAAGCAGTAGAGGTTCATGAGGTTCGCCCCAGTGAGTCGGAGTCTCAGCTTCTCGAGGCGCTTGGAAGTGAGGTGGATGTCATTCTGATGTCGAGCGAAGAGGCGGGTATCAGTCCGCGGGATTTGCTCGATCAGCGGAACAGACTGGGAGCGACAACCCCGGTCGTTGTGATCGGTCCGGCCTCGTCACGTGAGCAGATTGAGGACTCGCTTCTGGCTGAGTCAGCCGATTTCATTTCGAGTGATCAACTACACGGCCTCGCCGATCGAATTGAGCGCGCGCAGAAGGAGGCACGATGCGATGGCGCATCCGCTGTCTCGCCAGGCACTGGGAAACCCGTGCTAGACGAGACCCTGCTCGACGCGCTCCCCGAACACGTAGCGATTCTCGATCGAAACGGCACCATCGTGGCCGTAAATGAGCCCTGGCGCAGGTTCGCGGGGGATAACGCGGGGACGTATCATGCGACCGGACCAGGTGTCAACTACCTCGAGGCCTGCCGGAAGTCATTAGAATTGGGAGACGGCCTTGCGGGGCACGCGCTCGAAGGACTCCAAGCCGTCCTGCGCGGTTCGCGACGCGCCTTTCAGATGGACTATCCCTGCCATTCCGCGACCGAGGAGCGCTGGTTCGTGCTTGAGGCGCGGCCGCTAACCCGCGGCGACGGAGTCATCGTCACCCACACCAACATCACCG
>JBJHBB010000276.1:0-4128 GCA_050485265.1 Rhodothermales bacterium
GTCGTGACCAGATCGAGACCTCTGCGGACGACCTTCTGGGGGCCGTGCAGCAAGCCATCGAGGGACAGGCTCCCGAGCGTGATCCCAGTATCGACGACGCGTTCAACGCGCTGGCGACACAGTTCGACGCTCGATGGGGAGGGTTCGGCGGGGCGCCCAAATTCCCGACTCCCCACAACCACCTGTTTCTGCTTCGCGAGCACGCGCGCACCCACGATGCCCTGCCGCTGCAAATGGTGAGGGAAACCCTCCGAGCAATGCGACTTGGCGGAATCTGGGACCACGTGGGAAGCGGCTTCCATCGATACAGCACCGACGAACGCTGGAAGTTGCCTCACTTCGAGAAGATGCTCTACGACCAGGCACTGCTTACGCTTGCCTATACCGAGGCCTGGCAGGCCTTTCGCGAGCCGCTCTTCAAACAGACGGCGCGGGATACGATCGGATATGTTCTCCGCGAACTGTCCGACGAACGCGGGGGATTCTACTCCGCAGAGGACGCCGACTCCCGCAACGCCGAGGGCGAGATGGAGGAGGGCGCGTTTTACGTGTGGACCTGGGAGGAGATCGAGCGCGAGCTTCCGCGCAGCGAGGTCTCGCTGGCGCTTGCGCTCTTCAATGCAGAGCGTGAGGGCAATTTTGAGGACGAGGCGACGCGCGAGCGCACCGGCTCGAATGTCCTCTATCTCAACGATCCCGTGGACGTCTCAGCCAAGCGGCTCGAGATGGAGCCCCATGAACTTGAGGCACGTGTGGCACTGATACTCGGCCGATTGTTCGACGTGCGTGCCACGCGCGAGCGGCCGCTTCTGGACGACAAGATTCTGACCGACTGGAATGGACTGATGATCGCCGCCCTGGCACGCGCCGCCTGGGCCTTCGACGACGATGACCTCCTCGAGCGTGCGCGACACGCCGCGGAGTTTGTGTTGTCGGTCCTCCGGACACCCGACGGCAGGCTACTGCACCGATATCGGAATGGTGAGGCCGGACTCGACGGTCTCGCCGACGACTACGCCTTCGTAGCGTGGGGCCTGCTCGAGTTGAACCAGGCGTCGGGCGAGCCGAAATGGTTGGAAGCGTCGCTCGACCTGATGGATCGGCTCCACGATCATTTCTGGGACGAAGAGCAGGGCGGCTACTTCCTATCACCCGACGATGGCGAGCCGCTCCTCCTCAGGCAGAAGGTTTATTACGATGGCGCCACGCCCTCCGCAAATTCCGTCGCCGCATACACGCTTGTCAGACTTGCACACCTTACGGCGCGTACCGAACTACGCCATCGCGCCCGTGAGATTATCCGTTCGTCGCCAGACATCGCCGCCCACCCCGTCGGCCACACTATGGCCATGATGGCCGCGCAGCTCCTCGAGGGCTCGATGCAGGAAGTGGTGGTCGTCGGAGAAGATGAGCTGGCGGTGCACCTCGCCCGAACGGTGCGATCGCATTACCTGCCCTTCGCCGTCTGGCACATCACCGACGGAAGTGACGGAGATCTGGCCTCTCTGGCGCCTTACACCTCTGAGATGGGTCGCGCGGGCTCGGCCGCGTACGTCTGCAGGGACTTCTCGTGCGATGCGCCCGTCTCCGATGCGGAGGAGCTGGAAAGGCTGCTACTTGGATAGCGTCCTATCTTGCGCTATCCGGAGTAGCCATGGCGATAAGCGAAATCACCTTTGCGACGCTGCGCGAGCAGACAGTGGGGATCGATGCCCCCATCACAACTCCGTTCGGTCAGCGACGACTCGTTTATGCTGACTACACCGCGTCGGGCCGTGCGCTTCACTTCGTGGAGGAGTACCTGCAACGCGTGGCCGCAGAGTACGCGAACAGCCACACTGAGGACAGTTTCACCGGTCGCGCCACCACTCGCCGCTTGCACCAGGCCGAGGCCCGCATCAAGGAGCTCCTGAATGCGGGCGAAGGCGGTCGGTTAATCGCATGCGGGACCGGGTCCACGGGCGCGATACACAAGCTGCAAGAGATTCTGGGAGTGGCCCTTCCGCCTGCCACAGGGAACTTCATCCTCTCGACACTGGGTGAGGACGCCGAGCGGGCGATCCGCGATAAGCAGCCGGTCATCTTCGTCGGACCGTACGAACATCACTCCAACGAGGTGACGTGGCGCGAAGGGCTGGCAACCGTCATCGAGATCGATCTGTCACCAGATGGCGGACTGGACCTGGCTGACCTCGAGCGTCAACTGAAGGATGACCGCTACGCTGGCCGCCAGAAGATCGGGTCCTTTAGCGCCGCGTCTAACGTCACCGGAATCAAGACGCCTGTGCACGAGGTGGCGCGGTTGCTGCACGCCCACGACGCGCTCGCGTTCTTCGATTATGCTGCCGCGGCCCCGTACGTCCCCCTGGACATGAACCCGCCGGGCGATTCGGAGGGAGCGCTGGACGCCGTCTTCTTCTCGCCCCACAAGTTTCTGGGCGGTCCCGGTTCTTGCGGACTGCTGGTCTTCAACGAGCGGCTTTACCCGTTGGATCTTCCACCCAGTGTGTCAGGCGGGGGCACCGTCGTTTACGTAAATACCGAGGGGCACGCCTTCATTCGCGACATCGAGGAGCGCGAGAAGGCCGGAACACCGGGCATCATGCAGACGCTTCGAGCGGCGCTATGCCTCGAAGCCAAGGACGCACTTGGAATCGAGGCAATCGAGGAACGCGAGAACGAACTCCTGTGCCGTGCGATCAGTCGGTGGGGTGAGGAGCCAAACCTGCAGGTCCTTGGCAATCCGGATCCGGCTGAACGGATCGGCATCGTGAGCTTCAACCTCCGCGACGGACGGGGAGGGTGGCTGCACCCGCGATTCGTCACCACGCTCCTCGACGACCTCTTTGGCATCCAGAGCCGCGCCGGATGTTCGTGCGCCGGCCCCTATGCCCACCGCATTTTGGGGATAGGTCCTAGCCAGGCAGCGCGGTTGCTTGCGCTTTCGGAAGACGGCTTCCACGGCATCAAGCCCGGCTGGTGCAGAATCGGTATGCATTACACGATGGACGATGCGGAGGCTGACTACGTCATCGATGCCGTGGCGTTCGTCGCCCGACACGGTGCGGCCTTCCTGCCGGATTATCGCTTCAACGTGCGGAGCGGCACCTGGGCGCATGTCTCACGCTTCGAGACGGAGACCCGCTTCGGGCTTGCCGAGGCACTGCGCACCCCGGGCGCCCCGGAGCCCTCTTTCGTGTCAGAATCCGAGCGCCGCACCATCTACGGCGACTACCTCCAGGCGGCTCGCGATCTCGCCGAGGAGCGTGCCCAACGCTCAGTGGACCTGGCGGCGCTGGAAGGCGAGCTCGAGGAGCATCGCTACTTCACCGTAGCCGCGGGGATGGTTGACGCGGGCGATGCGGACGACGCCTTCTGCGGCGGATTCTAGCACCGCACCGTCGATACCTTCAGGCCCGTCATCCCGCCCTTCGAGTATGTCAGAGCCGTCCAAGCTGGCGGTCGGCGTCGCCTTTGGCGGCGTCTCGCCCGAGCACGAGGTTTCCGTCATCACCTCCCTGCAGGCGGTTGAGCACCTCGACCGCTCGCGCTACCATCCCGTCCCGCTCTACATCTCCAAGAGCGGACACTGGTATTCCGGCGAGGGACTCTTCGACATCGAGAGGTACAAGGACCTCGACGCCATCGTCAGGGATGCATCACCGGTCCATCTGGAGCACGCCGAGGGTCGAGGAGCCTGGCTTGTCGAGGCACAGTCGTCCATGTTTCGACGGCCGCAGCGACAGCGACTCGATGTGCTGCTGCTCGGTCTGCACGGTGGTCCCGGCGAGAACGGAGCCGTCCAGGGACTGTGTGAAACCTTCGGCATCCCGTACACGGGGAGCGGCGTCTTCGGGTCATCACTGGGGATGGACAAAGTGGTCACCAAAATGATCTGCCGCCAGCAGGGCGTCCCCGTGGTCGACTGGGTCGATTTCCGCGAGTCCGACTGGATCGAGCACGAAGAGGAATGGCTCGACAGGATCGAGCGCGAGATCGGCTATCCGTGCGTGGTGAAGCCCGCAAGACTGGGCTCGTCGATAGGAATCTCCTTCGGGAGAGACCGAAAGACACTTGATAGAGGAGTCGAGGAAGCGTTTCGGTACGACGAGAAGGTCGTCGTCGAGC
>JBJHBB010000277.1:0-4124 GCA_050485265.1 Rhodothermales bacterium
GGGTTGAACCGCAGGCCGCCAGCAGCAGCGAGGCAGCGATGATGATGGCACTACGCATGGCGCCTCGTTACTTGCACGGCGCCCGCAGGTTGCGTCCTTCGCGTGGATCGCATATCCCGAGGTTCGGCAGTCGATAACTTCGGCTCTGGTCTATCCCGACGCGTCTATGGCTCATACACCCGACCTGCTCATCACCGGCGGCACGCTCCTGAACCTTGAGTCCGGCGAGACCAGGCGGGCTGATCTGCGAATCAGCGAGGGTCGGATCGTGGAGATCGGGGAAGACCTGGAATCGAACGGCGTCGACACGTTCGATGCAGCGGGCAAGCTCATCTCTCCAGGATGGATCGACATGCACGTCCACCTGAGGGAGCCCGGGCAGGAGCACAAGGAAACGATCGCGACCGGCTGCCGTGCTGCGGCTTTCGGGGGATTCACTGCGGTGGCTTGCATGCCGAATACCGATCCGCCCATTGCGACCCGCGACGTGGTCGAGTTCGTGATCAAGCGCGCAGAGAGCACTCCAGTCGACGTTTATCCCATCGCCGCCGTCACGAAAGGGCGGAAGGGTGAGGCGCTGGCCGAGCTCGGCGATATGGCCGATGGCGGCGCCGTTGCGTTCTCCGATGATGGCTCCCCCATCCAGAACGCAGGCCTGATGCGCCGCGCCCTCGAGTACGCGGCCACCATCGGAAAGCCGATCCTGCAGCACTGCGAGGACCTCACCCTGAACGCGCACGGTCAGATGCACGAGGGTGCCGTCGCCACGCGCCTGGGCGTGTCCGGCATTCCCGCTCTCGCCGAGGAGGTCATGATTGCGCGCGACACGCTGCTCGCCGCATACACGGGCGGGCGGGTCCACGTCTGCCACATCTCGACGGGGGGGGCGGTCGACTTGGTCCGCATGGCCAAAGAGCGTGGAGTTGAAATAACTGCCGAGGTTGCGCCGCATCACTTCGCCCTGACCGACGAGGAAGTCGAGCGGACGGGCTACGACACGCACACCAAGATGCACCCCCCACTGCGAACAGCCGAGGACGTCGAGGCGATCAAGGAGGGCCTGAAGGATGGCACGATCGACGCGATCGCGACCGACCATGCCCCTCACGCGACGTTCGAGAAGGAGGTCGAGTTCAACGCGGCTCCGTTCGGCATTCTGGGGCTTGAGACATGCTGGGGACTGATCGGACGAGAGTTGATCGAACCGGGTGTCCTCGACGTCGCCACAGCGGTGCACAAACTGACCGTGGCTCCGCGAGCGATACTGGATCTTCCTCAGGTAAGGATCGAGAAGGGTGAGACGGCCAACCTCACGATCTTCGACGCGGACACGAAGTGGACCTTCGAGGAGCGGCACATCAGGTCTAAGAGCCGCAACACACCTTTTGTCGGCGCTCAAATGGTCGGCCGGGCGTGGGCGATTTACAACAAGGGGCAGTTTGTGGTCGCGGAGTCCTGAGCTATGAAACCTGGTAGCGCCTGGATCATCCTGATTGCGTCGGGCTTGTTCGAGACGGTCTGGGCCGTAGGGCTGAAGTACACCGATGGCTTCACCCGCCTGATGCCAACGCTCATCGTGCTCGGCGCCATGGCGATCTCGGTGTACGGCCTGGCTCTCGCCGTTCGCGTACTGCCCGTGGGCACCGCCTATGCCGTGTGGACTGGCATTGGGACCATCGGCGCCGTCACAATCGGCATCCTCGTCCTCGACGAGCCGCGCACCGCGATGCGCCTGGTTTGCATCGGGATGATCATTGCGGGGATCGTGGGCTTGAAGGTGGTCAGCTAGCGCGATGGCCAATAAGAAACAGCGCAAGCGACAGCAGACCCGGAGGGACAGTCGGCAGGGACTGGGCCGGCCGCGGGGAGCACCGGGCTCGGGCGTCGTCCCGGCGCTCGTGTTCCTTGTACTTCTTCTGGCTGTGTCCTGGTACTTGTTCCGCGAGCGCCCACCACGTTTCTCCGCTGAGCGCGCCTTCGCGCACGTCGAGCAGCAGGTAGACTTCGGGCCGCGGATCTCCGGCACCGAGGGACATGCAGCAGCCCGAGCCTACTTCGTCGAGGTGCTCGAGCGGCACAGTCCGCGCGTCGTGGAGTTGCCTTTCACATACGTCACGCCAGACCGCGACACCTTAGCCGGTTACAACATCTTTGCATCGTTCCACCCGGAGCGTCAGCCGCGCGTGCTTCTGGCCGCCCATTACGACACGCGCCCAGAGGCCGACCGGGATCCGGACCCCGCGCGGCGAACGGAGCCCGTCCCTGGCGCCAACGATGGGGCTTCCGGGACGGCGGTGCTCCTCGAGCTAGCTCGCCACCTTCACCGGCTTCCCGAGAATGTCGGGGTCGATATCGCGCTTTTCGATCTGGAAGACATTGGCGAGTACGCCTCCAGCGAGGGAGATGAGGACGCGATTCCGTTCGCAATCGGTTCTGAGGCCTTCGTGGAGCAGAATCCAACTTATCGGCCGGCCTGGGGCGTGGTGGTGGACATGGTCGGTGACCCTGGATTGGTGATTCCCCAGGAGGGGTACTCGATGCAGTATGCCCGTCATATCGTCGAGCGGGTCTGGCGATCGGCGGACCGCGTCGGAGCTAGCGCCTTCGTCAATCGGCCGGGAGGTGCCGTCATGGACGATCACGTGCCGTTCCTCCGCCGTGGCATCCCGGTCATCAACATCATTCATCAGCCCTTCCCCGACACCTGGCATACGACCGCTGACACGCCGGAGAACGTTAGCCCGGAGAGTCTGAAACAGGTGGGGGATGTGTTGATCGACTTGCTCTTTCGCAATCCGTAACGCTGGATCTCTCTTCACCATGATCCCCAAGCTCTCGATAACGTCCTCTACCGATATCCAGCCGGCGCTACTGGTACGCGTGTTCGAGAAGGGGAGTGCGCCGGATGGTATGTCCGAGGCACTCCTCACCGACGCGTCGCGCGAGCCCGTCGTCACCTACGTCGATGGTCAGCGGACGGCGGTGATCGTGATCGGTGAAGGGCCAGATTCGATTGAGGCTGCCCGAGCGACGGGGGGGCGCGCCGCCACGCTTGCAAGTCGGCTCAAAGTGGCTGATTTCGCACTCGATCTCCGCCACCTCGATTCCAGACTGGCCGCTGCCCTGGCCGAGGGTGCGCTGCTCGGTAGTTACCGATTCGACGACTACCTGACCAGCCGCGACGAACCACGTGTTGGCGAGATCGTGGCCCTCTTAGCGGATGCCGAAGATGCCGATGATCTTCACCGCGTTGCGAAGTTGTCTCGAGCGACGGCCGTGGCGCGGGACCTCGTGAACCGGTCGCCGCACGAGAAGTCGGCACCGAAGCTCGCGGACTCCGTGCGCGCGCTGTGTCGGCAGTATGGATTGCGCTATGAGGTGATGAACAAGAGCGCCATCGAGGCCGAGCGCATGGGTGGGTTGCTGGCCGTCAATCGGGGGAGTGTGGATCCGCCCCGATTCGTGATCATGGAGCATGCTCCGGCGAGCGCGGAGGGTCAGCCTCCGGTGGTGTTGGTCGGCAAGGCGGTCGTTTTCGACACCGGCGGCCTCTCGCTCAAGCCGACCAAGGATTCGATGGACCAGATGAAGGCGGACATGGCCGGTGCCGCCGCCGTCATCGGAGCGATGCTAGCCATTGCCGAGTTCGACCTGCCACTACACGTCGTCGCGCTCATCCCCATGACCGACAATCGCCCCGGCGGCGATGCCTACGTTCCGGGTGATGTCGTGAAGATGCGCAACGGGCTCACCGTCGAGGTGCTCAACACGGACGCCGAGGGCAGAATGCTGCTCGCCGACGCTCTGGACTACGCCAAGGAGTACCAACCGCAGTTGGTCATCGACGTAGCCACCCTGACTGGCTCCGCCGTCATCGCGCTGGGCACACACGTCGCGGCCGTCATGACGAACGAGGACGACGGTCACGATGCGCGCCTGCGCGATTTCGTGAAGGCTGGCCGGAAAACGGGGGAGTGGGTCCACCCGCTACCAACTTTTGATCACTACGCCGACCAGCTCAAGAGTGACGTCGCTGATCTCAAGAACTTGGGCGGGCGTGAGGCCGGCACTATCACTGCCGCCAAATTCTTGCAACGGTTCACCCACGATCGCGAGGGGAACGC
>JBJHBB010000278.1:0-4114 GCA_050485265.1 Rhodothermales bacterium
TGCTGCCGTACGACTGGGTGAATGCGCCCACTTCGTCGTTCCAGGCACGCTCGAGGACTTCCTGGCGAATCATCTCGGCCTGCTTGCGCCAGCGATGGATGGGCGCGTCGGCCGAGATGCGGTCCGCTAGTTGCGCGGCTCGAGTCAGCGCCACCCAGGCCCAGACCTTGGAGTAGGTGTAGTGCCGGGGCTCGTCGCGTGCCTCCCAGATCCCCGAGTCCGGCTCGTGCCACCGCTCGGCGACCAGGTCGGTGATCTCTCGTAGGCGCTCCCACTCAGTGATGGCCAGAATCCCGCCCTGACGTTCGTAGTGGAGCGCCGCATCGAGGAGGCTGCCGTAGATGTCAAGCTGGAACTGATGAGCGGCACCGTTGCCGACGCGCACCGGGCGCGAATCCAGATAGCCGCGCAGCGGCAGCTCCTTCTCGGTGAGCGACAGCTCCCCGTTGATGCCATACATGACCTGCAACGGTCCGTTCGACAGGGCCTGACTGAGCAGCCAGTCGAAATAGGCCGTCCCCTCCTCCATGAAGTTGGCGCCGAACAGGGCGCGTAGCGTGAAGGCCGAGTCGCGAACCCAGGTATAACGATAGTCCCAGTTCCGAGTGCCTCCCGGCCATTCGGGGAGGGAGGTGGTGGGCGCGGCCACGATCGCGCCGGTGGGCTCATAGACCAGCAGCTTCAACGTGAGCAGGCTGCGCTCGACGTGGTCGCGGTATCGTCCGTGGTAGGTGAGCCTGTCCACCCAGTGCCTCCAGAACGCGCGGACCTGGTCGATCCGCCGGTCTCCCTGGTAGGTTGAGACCGGGTGCGCACTGTGAGCTCCCCAATCGGCCACGAAATAGAGGTCATCGCCGGCTTCGACCGTGAAGACGCCCCGCGCGGACCGGCCATCGACATCCAGCGGAACGTCCGAGGCCAGAGCCATCGACTCGCCGTTCTCCGCGTGCGCCATCACGCCATGCGCAGCGCGTTCGACCCGGGTCTCGACCAGTCCATACCCGAAGCGGGGCTCGAAAATGACCTCCACATCTACGCGACCGCGAACGCCCTCGACGCGGCGATATATCTCGCCGACGGCACTCTTGCGCCCGACGATGTACGGCATGAAGTCCCGCACACGCATCGCGCCGCGAGCCGTGGTGAACTCCGTGACGAGGACGTTCGTCGAGCGCTCGTAGTACTGCTCGGACGAGCAGGTCTCTACGGGCCGGACCACGAAGCGTCCGGCGTCCGGATCGAGGATGGCGCCAAAGACGGAGGCGCTGTCGAAGTCTGGCAGACAGGCCCAATCGATGCTGCCGTCCGCACCCACCAGGACGGCAGTGCGGTTGTCGCCGATCAGCCCATATTGCTCTATCGGCTTGAAGGGCGGGGTGCTAGTGGTGATCCCTGTGGCGGGGAGGTTCATGTCGGGTCTGGGGGGATGGACCCTGGGGCGTGTCCAGCACGCGCCGCGGAGTATACCGACGCGCGCCCGGAGCAATCACCGCCGGCTTGCGCCGATCCGTGGTCGAAGCACGTCTCCCAGGCCCTAAAAAAGACCGCAATCGACGTGCCGGAACGCAATGACTGCCTCTAGAACTCCTCGTCGAAGTCGCCATCGTCGGGCGGAGGCGTGTCCCGGTCGCGGCGCTGCTCGGGCTGGTTGAATCTGTACGAGAGGCTCACCTGCATTCGCTGCGCGCCCCAGTCCGCACTGGTTTCCTGATAGAGCGCCGGTTGATCGAGAATGGAGTTGAAGCGGGCCATGCCCAGCGGGTCGCGCACACGGAGGTTGAGAGCCAGTCGCTCATCCATGAACCGCTGGCGCAGCGCGATGTCGATGAAGAGGCGTGCGCCGCTTCGGCCCTGTTCGGTGCGCATGGGAGCACGATAGCGGACGCTGGACTGCAGGACCATCCCCGAGACTCCGAGACGATCCAGACCCAGGTTCACGTTCGCCCTCCCGCCCCAGCCAAAACCGTCCGCCTGCAGGGCCATGTCGCCGGCCACGCCGTCGGTCATCACCCTGAATCCCTCCACGCTCACGAACCCACGCAGCGCCCGCTGCATGGCCTCGAACGAAAAGACCCCTTCGATGCCGTAGGATTCGTTCGTGGCCAGGTTAGTAACGGTACGCTCCGTCACGCCGTCCGGCCGGACCTGGACGATAGATCGAATCACATCGGTCGCGCGGCGAGCATAGGGCGATAGGGTCAGCGATCCAAAGGGAACATGCTGAATGAAGCTCAGCTCTACGGCGTCGATGTAGGAGGGCCGGATGTCGGGGTTGCCGACGTAGATGTTGAGCGGGTCGTCGAACCGTGGGAACGGATTCTGGTGATCCGTTCGGGGGCGCTGAACACGCCGACTGTAGGCTGCCCGGACGCTGCGTGAGTCTGAGAGCTCATACACGGCGAAAGCGCTCGGAAACGCGCTGAAGTACTGGTTGACGTAGTTCTCGCCCGTGTCGAGTACGGTGAAGTCCGTCAGCGCGGTTTCGAGACGTACTCCGACCTGGACGCCAAGCGGACCCATTTCGCGGGCCACCTGGCCGTAGAGCGCGTGGATCCACAGGCCGTACTCCGACGCGTTCGTGAGACCGGCATCGTTGAGGAATGGATCTGAGGGCGTTGGCCGAGACTCCGATGTGAAGTCGCGCTCCTGCAGCCTCACGAAGAAGTTGTAGCCCGCCTCGGTGCGGAAGCCGGCAATCGGTCGCACGTAGTCCACATCGAGGGCAACTCGCCGATCGGTACGGTCCAGATAAGTGTTTCTGTCGAGGTAATCGTCGAGGTCTCCCTGGATGGGTCGCTCCTCGATGAACTCATAGCGGTCGCGGAACTGCGCGTTGAGGCGGGTCTCGGCGGTCAGGCGGTGGTCGTCGCCGAAGTCGTGTCGCAGACCGAAGCGCAGGTCACCGCTAATTCGGTTCTCATCGTCACGAACCATTCGCTCCGACGCAGCCTGGGTGACACGCTCATCCCCAAGTGTCAGCGTGGAAACGAATCGATCCTCGTCGTGCTGCCAGGTTCGAAGCTGAAACTGACCGGTGAGGGTGGTTCGGCTTCCCGCCTGGTAGTCGGCAGCGAGACCCAGAAGGTTCGTCGTGCGCAGCCTGTCGTCGAGGCTGGTCTGGTCGAGCGAGGTGATGGGATCGGCGAATCGGTTGATCCGGAACGAGGTGCGCTCGCGCTCGCGCATACCTCGGCGGAAGCTGTAGTTCGCCGAGAGCGACCATGGTCCGGCGCCGTAGCTCAAGAGGTTCGTCGTGTTGAAGCTGCCCCGCGTGTCGACACTTGCGGACAGCGAGCCGCCAAGGCCCGGGTCCGTGTCCTCGCGGAGAACGATGTTCAGGATACCCGCGGTACCGTCCGGCTCGTACCGGGCGGACGGATTGGGGATTATTTCGACGCGCTCGACGGCATCGGCGGGAAGCTGGGCGAGGTAGTCGGCTACCAGCTCCGCACCCACGGGGGCCGGGCGACCGTTGATGAGCACGGTGACCTCACCGGAACCGCGCAGGCTGACATTGCCGTCCAGATCAACGTCCACCGAGGGCAGCGTTTCGAGGATGTCGGTCGCGGAGGCGCCGGCGGCGAGCGGATCGTCGGCAGTGTTGTAAACGGTGCGATCGACGCGGAACTCCACCGCCTGGCGTTCGGCGGTGACCTCCACGTCCTCCAACGCCTGCACGGTCGGCGTCAGGTCAATCGTCCCCAGATCAACTCGCTCTCCTGCGGCCACCCGCACCGCGTCGACCACGAACTCCTCAAAACCGACGTAGCTCACGACGATGTCGTACTCGCCGGCGGGCATGGCGCTCATTCCGCTGTTGATCGACGAGGCGCACGGCGGCCACTACGTGCCGCTGGCAGCACAGGCGCGCATGATCGCCGACGAGCTCGAAGCGGCACTCGCGATCGGCATGCACAATGCCGTGGTCTGCACCGAGGACCTCCCGTTCCATCGCGTCGGAGAGGCGGAGCGCACGGAGATGCAGCACACCTATCTCGGCAGCATGATCTTCGACGCCGTCGAGGGCATGTGCCGCGAATGGCCGCGCGGCGTGCTCGACGACGACCTGCACGCCCCGCTGAGCGGTGATGTGCCGGTGCTCATCCTCTCCGGT
>JBJHBB010000279.1:0-2310 GCA_050485265.1 Rhodothermales bacterium
ACCGCGCCTTGCGGGACGTGGTCGTCGGGCTCGGCGGGCGTGCCAACGGCGTCCCACGGGAATCGGACTTCGTCATCACCGCGGCATCCGAGGTGATGGCTATCCTCGCGCTGGCCACGTCGCGCTCGGATCTGAAGCGCCGTCTCGGCGAAATCGTCGTCGGCTATCGGCGCAATGGCGCCGCTATCAGGGCGGCGGACCTGAACGCTCAAGGCGCGATGGCCACGTTGCTCAACGAGGCCATCATGCCGAACCTCGTCCAGACGATGGAGCACACGCCGGCACTCGTCCACGCGGGGCCCTTTGCCAACATTGCCCACGGAACGAGCTCCGTGCTGGCGGCCCAGATTGGACGGAAGCTCGCGGACTACGTGGTCACGGAGGCCGGTTTCGGGGCGGACCTTGGCGCGGAGAAGTTCTTCGACATCGTCAACCGCAGCGCTGACCTGTGGCCGTCGGCGGTAGTCGTCGTCGCGACGTGCCGCGCGGTGAAGTATCACGGAGGCGCAAGCCTCGACGAGATCGACGAGGAGGACATGGACGCCTTCGCCAGCGGGCTGGCCAACCTCGAGGCGCACGTGCGCAACATGCAGCGGTTCGGAAGCCTCGTCATCGTCGCCGTCAACCGATTCCCCTTCGACACCGCCAGGGAGCTCGAGGCTATCGCGCAGCATTGTGAATCGCTCGGAGTGCCCTGCATCCCCCACGAAGCATTCATGAGGGGAGGGGAGGGAGCGATCGACCTGGCCACGGAGGTCGTCAAGCTTGCCGATCAGAACCCATCGCCCAAGCCAGCCTTCCTCTATGACCTCGAGGCGCCCATCGAGGACAAGGTCCGGACCATTGCGACAGAGATCTACGGTGCGGACGGCGTCTACATCGATGCGCGGGCCAGGAAGAAGCTGAAGCAGTTCGAGGATCTCGGGTATGGAGAGCTCCCAGTCTGTATCGCCAAGACGCAGTCATCCCTGTCCGACAATCCCTCCGTGCGCGGTGCGCCCAGGGGATGGACGTTGACCGTCACCGACGTGATGCTGTCGGCCGGCGCTGGATTCCTCGTCGTCGTGTGCGGCAACATGATGCTCATGCCCGGCCTGTCGCAGCGCCCCGCCGCAATGGGGATGGACGTCGACGACGAGGGCCGTATCACCGGACTGTTCTGACGGACTCGGACGGCTCGGTTCAATCCACCACGACCGTTCGCTCGATCGGCTCTCCGTCCGATGTCTGGACCCGGATCACGAAGGTTCCGGCTTGTCGAGGCACGAAAGCGTGCGAGCGCGAGACGGTCTCGGGCTCATCCGTGCAGGTCCAACGGGGATTGAGTGGTTCGCGCGCCACCATTGCGATCTCGAACCGCAGACCATCCGGCATGACCTCCAGCCGCTTGAACCGCTGGCAGCTACCTGCAAGCGTTCCAGTGAAAGTCGACCTGACCGGCTCCCCAACGCGTCCCGAGTCGGGTATGGTCACCGACGTGACCGGCATCACCACGTCTCGCTCCTCACCGGCCAGCATCCAGCAACCGGTCAAGCTTGAGACGAATGCCAGTATTACAAAAAAAGTCGCAAGACGGGCCACTGACGTGCGAACGCGCGACCTTCGGGAGCGATACCTCGAGTCTTTGGCTTTCACGCGGCGGATCACTCTCTGAGAGTGGCGAAGCCCGGATGGATGTCCCGGTAGATCCGCATCGGATCGCGAACCGAGTCCGCCAGCGCCAGTGCGTCGAGGGTTGCCGGGCGATCGCCAAGTGCCTCATGAACGAGCGCAAGTCCAACCGGCGATACGAATCGGGTGGCCGCAAGCGACTCGATCTCAGTAAGCAAATACCGAGCTTCTTCCGCTCGTCCGTCGAGCGCGTACGCGCGTGCCAGAGTCGTACGCCACAACGGTGGTCCACCGTTCGCTACCGCGCGTTCGGCTTCGTTGATCGCTCCAGCGAGATCCCCTTTCACCTCCAGCGCGGTGGTAAGAAAGACGCGCGCGACTGCGAAACCCGGCTCCAGATCCAGCACAGCGCGATAGCGCCGCGCCGCCTCGCGATGGTGCCCGTTGAACAAGTACGCGGAGGCGGCATCTACCGCGATCACCGGGGACAGTGGGTCCAGCGCACGCGCCTTCTCCAGGTGTCCGAGGCCTTCGGGAAGTCGACCGGTGAGAGCCAGGAACTCGCCGAGCTGATGGTGGGCCGAAGCGAGCTGCGGGCCGTGCCTCACCGCCTCGCGGAACAGAGCTTCGGCCTGCTCGACGTCGTTGTCGTAGAGCCAGGCCACCGACCCGAGCGCTAGAAGCGCATCCGGCAGCGTG
>JBJHBB010000279.1:2320-4112 GCA_050485265.1 Rhodothermales bacterium
AGGTCGGCTCCGCGGCGACCGCATCGCGGAATGCATCGAGGGCCGTCCGAAGTCCAGCCGCGGTCCGCTGATTTGCGGCATGGCGACCTCTCAGGAATGCCTCATGCGCCATCGGGTCGCGGGGAAGCGTGCGTTCCAGCCTGTCTCGCTCCTCGCGCGTCAAGCGACGCTCGAGAGCGTACACGATCTGGTCCACCAGCTCGTCTTGAAGGGCTATGCGGTCAGCGGCACTCGTGCTGAAGGCGCCAGTCCAGATTGCCTCACCATCTCGTGTGCGGATCAACTGAAGGGTGACGCGGACTCTTCCTCCAGCGTGTTGCAGCCGGCCGACCAGCACGGCCTCTGTCCGAAGCGATCGGCCCGCGGTGGACGGATCGTCGGGGGTCAGGTTCGCAATGGAATGTGTCGGCCGCACAGCGAGGCCGTCCAGCGCCCCGAGCTGCGTGATCAGCGCGTCAGCCAGGGATAGCCCCAGGCCGTCGTCCGAATTCTCGGCCGTCGTGAGGGGAAGAACGGCGAGCGAGCGCACCTCTAGGCCGTCGCCGGTGTGCTCGCGAAGACCCCAAAGCGTGAGTGCGAGTAGACCCGCGGCGATGATACCAATTGCCAACATCCGCCGGTTGGCACGTGCCGGAAGCGACGCACCGCCTCGAGCAGACTGCACGACGAGGTCCAGCTTGTCCTCCTCCCTAGCCGCCGGAGCCTTACCGAAGCCCACGGGAGCAATGAACCGGTACCCTACCCGCGGCACCGTCTCCACGTACGACGACCGCTGCGCAGAGTCGCCCAGGATGGACCGAAGCTTCGACACGTGAACGCTGAGCGTGTTCTCGTCGACGAAACTCCCGGGCCAGACCTCCTCGAGTAGCTCCTCACGCGTGGCCAGCTTCCCGCGGCGACCAGCCAGCGCCACAAGCAAATCGAACGTCTTTGGAGTCAACTCGACGGGCTCGCCGTCCCGCGTCAGGCGCCGCTCTGCTGCATCGAGCACGAACGGGCCGAATAGCAGGGGGCTGGGTGGCTCGACCACGGCTCAAGCACAGATATGTCGGATTGTCGCTCGCCAGACCGGCCGAGGTGGTGGATGCATTCTGAAAAGACTACGAGGCCTGGATGGCAGTGCGCCGACACCGAGGTCCCGAAATCTCAACGGCGTGAGAGTACGTCCCCTCCTCGTGTTCGTCAAGCCTCTGACGGTCGATGTGCCAGTGGCGCACCTGGCACGAGGTTCAAAGCCAGGATGGCACGCCCGTCGCCGTCGTTTGCAGAAGGGCTGCCATGCGGCGCCCGGCTGGCGCGACGCTGTAGCTGCGGCCCTGTCGTTCGAGATATCCGCGAGTGCTCAGATGGCCTCGCACGACCTCAGGGGCAACGTACACGACTTCCGGTTGACGGACTGGCGCGGCCTGGCTCGTCACCTCGACGGGCACGCCCTCCCGCGTGAAGCCAACCACCCAGGCACCGTCACCCTGCTGCAGGCCGTCGCCGGCGAGCCAGGGATACCGACGCAGGATGTCCACCGGATCGGAGGCAGGGAGCGCTATCCGGTACGCGACCGGCTGCTGCTGGACGAACCGCGCGAAGGTCATCGTAGGGTCGTCGCGCAAAGCGAGGTACATACCCGCGACATCCACTCCCTGAAAGTTGATGCCGTTGAAGATGCCGTGGTGATTTCGCCCCCTGAAGTGACGGTCGAACCAGGGCTGGAAATGCTCATTCAGCATTAGCCCAATCTCGAGATGCACATGGGCTCGGGCTCGGTTCAGTCCTCGGCCCGTGTATCCCATTCGAC
>JBJHBB010000280.1:0-4109 GCA_050485265.1 Rhodothermales bacterium
GGTCTGCCCACCTCTTACAGGCGTGCCCGCTGTCGTAGCGTCGGACGAAGGCCTCGCGGGCTCGGCTTCCCAGGCGCTCCGTCTCCGCATGGTCGCTCGCGAGACGGACGATCGCCTGTGTCAATCCGTCGGTGGCAGAGCCGCCGTTCGGCGAGAACACGTCTCCTATCCCCTCCTCGTTGATAATGCGCGCCGGATCGCTGTGCTGCGGCCCAACCATGAGAACGGGCCGGCCGGCCGCCATCACGCCGAAGAGTTTACTGGGCACAGCCACTCCGGCCATATCGTCGCGGAGGGTCAGCAGGTGCACGTCTCCAAGCGGCAGCGAATGGCGCAGATGCTCACGAGGCAGATAGTCGATGTAGCGCGCGTTGGCGATCTCATTCTGAGCGATGAATGCCTCGATCTCCGCACGACGCGGACCATCGCCCACGAACAAGAAAAAGATGTGCTCCTGGTTTCGGAGCTCGAGCATCGAGGCCAGCACCTCGTCGAAGCGGTGCGCCAGTCCTGCGTTTCCCGAGTACATCACCACGAAGTGGCCATTCAAACCGAGGTGGTCGCGAAGCGGATTTGACAGTCGGTCGACCGGCTCCACTTCGTCGGCATTGCTCCAGACGGGAATCACGGAAATGCGGTCGGGGTCGACCCCCTGGTCCTCGAGCCGGGTGCGCATACACTGGCCGAGGGCCACGACGAAATCTGCGCGCGAAGCACTCCAGCGATTGAGACGTGTCAGAACGCGTCCTGCCAGGCTGTCTTCGCGAAGCATCCCCAGAGCGAACTCCGCCTCCGGGTGCAGGTCCATGCTCCAGATCCCGTAGCGAGTACCGCGAAGCGTGCGTGCGAGGGCCGCCGATGTCGCCAGAAGCGGCGGCGTCGTGAGGGTCACGACGACGTCATAGGAACGTCCGAAGAGCAGTCGTCCGGCAACCTGCGAGAAGAACGTGGCATAGTCCGTCATCCGGCCGCCGTGATTCCCTCGTCCGAATGCGGAGGTCGAGAGGCGCACGATGTCCACGCCGTTCCGTGACTCGCGCTTCGGTGCGCGGAGTTGGCCGGCCTGATATCGTCCCCGGCTACAGAGCACAGTGACATCCATCCCCCTAGCCGCGAGATACTCGGCCAGGTCGGTCAGCACCTGCGCCGTCGCGGCGTGGTCGGGCCAGTAGTGCTGATTGACGAAAAGTATCGAGGGCCGACTGGACATGCTCACGCCTCCTCGCTTCCGGCAGATACCGACGGCGTGACGTCGGCGGCAGACTGTCGTTGGATGACGGTGTTATTGATCACCACGACGTCCATTCGCGTGCGCATGAAGCAATCGACGGCCTGAGCAGGCGTGTCGACGATCGGCTCGTTCTCGTTGAAGCTGGTGTTGAGCAGTACCGGCACACACGTGATCGCCTCGAATTCCTTGATGAGGCGATAGTACGTCGGATTGGTCCGCTCGCTGACGGTCTGGAGGCGTCCCGAGCCGTCGACGTGGGTGATGGCGGGCAGCACCTCGCGCTTGTCCTGGCGAACGGGGTAAACCTGCTGCATGAACGGGTCGGCCGCGGCGCCTTCGAAGTAGTCGTGCAGGGCATCTTCGGCGATCGACGGCGCGAACGGGCGAAACCGCTCGCGGAACTTGATCTTCGTATTGATTAGGTCGCGCATATCGGCGCGGCGGGGGTCGGCCAGGATCGAGCGGTTTCCGAGGGCACGCGCGCCCCACTCCATGCGGCCCTGGTACCAGCCCACGACGTTTCCGTCGGCGATGAGCTGTGCGACACGCTTACAGGTCTCCTCGCTGGAATCGAACTGCGTCCACGTGAGACTCCACTCGCCGTCGCCACCCGAGGCGATCGACTCGAGGCCCGTGGCCTCGGGGTACTCAGTACCCCAGTAGCCGTGCTCCATCACGAACGAGCGAGGCTTCCCGAGGACCTGGTGCCACACCCAGTAGGCGGCGCCGAGGGCCGTGCCGTTGTCTGCAGAGGCAGGTTGGATGTAGACCTCCTCGAAGGGGGTGTTCTCGCGGATCTTGCCATTGGCCACGCTATTCATGGCACAGCCGCCGGCCATGCAGAGGCGAGGGTTGCGCGTACGCTCGTAGAGTCCATTAAGGATGTGGAACGCCGCATTCTCGAAGACGACCTGGACAGACCGCGCCATGTCCTCGTGCCGCTTGTCCAGGGGCTCGTCGGGGCGGCGGGCGGGTCCGAGCAGGTCCTCGATCTTTTTCGTGTGGACGATGCCGAGCGTCGGGTAGCCGCTCTCCCACTCCATCTCGACGCCCTCCGACCAGTGCCGGAAGTAGTCCAGCTCGAGCTCAAACAGGCCGTCGTCGGTCAGTCGAACCAGCTGTGAGACTTGGTCCACGTAGGTGGGCTCGCCGTAAGGCGCGAGGCCCATCACCTTGAACTCATCCCCGTATGAATGGAAACCAAGGAACTGGGTGATGGCGGTGTAGAGCATCCCCAGGGAATGCGGGAAGTAGACCTTGTCGAGGACGTCGAGCTTATTGCCGTTGCCGACCGCCAGAGACGTCGACACGAAGTCCCCGAACCCGTCGATGGCACATACGGCGGCGTCATCGAAGGGCGACACGAAGAACGCGCTTGCCAGGTGCGCCGGATGGTGTTCGACGTGGTGGAACGTGGGCAGGTCTGACCGATCACGACCCAGCGCCTCGGCCAGCGGACCCTCCACGTCCCAGACCTTGCGCGAGTTCTGAATCCGGTCCAGCACGAGGCGGAAATCGGGGCGGCGCTTTAGGGTGTAGAGGCCTTTGCGAAGGAGGTTGGCTTTGGGGTCCCGGCTGATTGCGACGTGGTCCACCTGCGCTCCGGTGATGCCGGCCATCTGCAGGCAGCGCCGTATGGCTTCGGTAGGGAAACCCGCCCAGTGCTTGACCCGGCGGAAGCGCTCCTCCTCGAGCGCCGCGATGAGCCGGCCGTCTTTAAGGAGTACAGCGGAGACGTCGCCGTGATAGGCGTTGATACCAAGTATGTACATCAGATAGTCGTTGGAACGGATGCCCGCTCATCCTTCGCCACGATGGCTGCGGATTCGGGTTCTGGGGGAAAAGGGGGATCGGCGGACCGCTCCGCCTCGTAAAGGCTTAGGGCGATAGCAATCTCGGCGAACGTTCGCTGCATGGCATACTGCAGGCCGGCCCTGCCGTCCAGGATCCCGCCTCGCGCGACAAGGCAGTAGAACGGCACGATGGCCGGCGCCAGCCACTTCCGGCGTCGGATTCGATCGGCCCGAGAGAGCTCCTCGGCCGGAGTGCGCAACAGCTTGGCGGCCTCCTGCCGTGCGTACCGCCGCTGTGCAGCGAACCAAGCGTCGAGCGGCTTTCGGTCGTCGTGATCAATCCGGACGTCCAGCTCGGCAACCGGTCCGTCGATCACGACGCGATGGGCGTGACCGTCGTCCTCGTAACGGGCACTATCAGTTTGGTAGAGGACGGTTCTCGGGGGATAAAGGGTGCCACGCAACGGCCGACCGTCGATGCAATACCTGAATCCGGCGCGATAGCCGCTCATCGCGTCCGACAGCCCGGGGAGCACCTCAGCGAAGCTCGGCGGGATGATGTAGTCAGCGTCCATCGACAGCGTCCACTCGGTGTCGATCTGATCGAGACCGAAGTTGCACTGATCGGCGAAAGAGATGAACGGGCGCTGAAAGAGGTCGACGCGGGGATGGGCGGCGAGGATGTCCAGCGTACCGTCGGTCGAGTAGCTATCCACCACCACGATGCGCTCCGCCCACGCGAGTCGCTCGAGGCAGCGCCCGACATTCGGGGCCTCGTTGAAGGTGAGGATGAGCGGGGTGACCTGTGCCGGTTGCACGTGGGAGGGATCTACACCAGCATGAAAGGTAGTGGCCCGCGGTACGCAACAAGTGCGCCGAATGCCCGCGGAGCATGTACTACTGGCGCACAGGTCACCCCGGCAAAGACCTCAGGGTTGCTTGAAGCCGGCCTTCACCTTGGGTCTTGAGTCGAGTCTCCCTTCGGTGTGGCTTCGGAGATCCTTCGCTCATCCTCCGCTCTTTCACTCGCCCTTCAAATCAATCGCGGGCGATCGAGCGGTAACAGTAGTCTTGATACGTAGGGT
>JBJHBB010000281.1:0-4101 GCA_050485265.1 Rhodothermales bacterium
CATGGCATGAAGAAAGCTGGCTAGAACGGTGGGGACCGTAAAGACGGTTCGGTAGACTCCGCCAATAGGCACCTTCAGTTGCGAAGAGGCTTGTTCGTGGTGAGGATGCTCTGGATCCGGGCCTGCGTCTTCTCTTCGCCCAGCAGAGACATGAATACCTCCCGCTCGAGCTCGAGGAGGTAATTCTCGTGGACCTCCGCCGGGCCGGTCAAGTCGCCGCCGGTCATCACCCAAGCGAGCCGCTGCGCCAGATACTGGTCGTAATCCGTGATGTAGTTGCCCGTGCGGAACTGGTGCAGGGCCACGTCGAATTGGGCGCGACCCGGCGCTCCCTGTACGGGGATCTGCGTGCGCACCGGAGGAGCCAGATAACCCTGGTCGGAAAGCCGAAGCACCTCACTCTTGGCCACGTGGAAACGCCGCGCCTCATTCATCACGACCACAGTGTCCGGCGGCAGGTAGTTCATCTCCTTCGCCATGTACGCACTGGTAGCCACCTTGGCCATGGCTATCTGCTCGAAGTGCTTCCGCAGGAATGGCTGGATTTCGCTTGGCCGATCGCGGTTCGCAGCCAACTCGGCAGCCCTCGCCGCCATCATCATCGAGCCACACCCCGCCGGGATCACCCCGACGCCCAGCTCGACCAGGCCTATGTACGTCTCCGCTGCCGCGACGGGATGCGGACACGCCATCGCCAGTTCGCAGCCTCCGCCCAGGACGCGCTGATGGGTGGTCACAACGACGGGCTTGCTGCTGTAGCGCACCGCCATCACCGTGTTCTGGAAGTCCTGCAGATAGTCCGCGATAGCGTCCATCTGGCCCATCATCAGGGCCATGGCCACTTCGCCGAGGTTGGCGCCGACGGAGAAGTTCTTTCCCTCGTTTCCAATTACCAGTCCGCGGATGTCTGAATCGTTCTCCACCCGGTCCAGCACCTCGCGCAGGCCCGTCATCACCTCGCGGCCGAGGCTGTTCGCCTTGCTCCTGAACTCGTAGAGCGCCACGCCGTCCCCCAGATCGAGTAGGGCGGCCTCATCGTTTTGCCATAGAGTCTTGGTCTCATCTCGTTTGATGAAGTTGAGGCCCCACTCGTCCGCCGGAGCCGGATCCGCGACGTACTCGCACATACCCGGATTCCATACGTGGCGAATGCCCTGGCGGTCGATGATGAACCCATCGCCGGGGACGTCCTGCACCCAATCGGGCACCTCGATGCCGGCCTCGCGAAGGTCGTTCCGAACCCTGTCGACGCCTAGCGCATCCCAGGTCGCGAACGGTCCCATCTCCCACCCAAAGCCCCACATGACGGCTTTGTCGATGTCCGAGGGACTGTCGGCAATCTCAGGGATCCGTCGGGCCGAGTAGCCGAGTACGTCGAGGGTAGTTCGACGAAAGAAGTCACCCGCCAGCCCGTCATCCTCATACAGCGCGACGACGCGATCCGCCAACGAGCCACCTTTTATCTCAGAGACATCCAGGTCGCTCTCCGCCGCAGGCTCATAGTCAAGCGAGTTCGGATTGACGGAGTGAATGTCCTTCCCCTCCTTCTTGTAGAACCCGGCTCGGGTCTTCTGACCCAGACGCCCGGCCTCGACGAGCCGATTGAGCACAGGCGGCACCCGGAATGCATCCCGACTCTCGTCGTCGGGGATTGCGTCATACAAGTTCGTCGCGACGTGCTTGAGGGTGTCCAGGCCGACCACGTCGGCCGTTCTGAAGGTCGCGCTTTTCGGACGGCCGATCAGCGTCCCGGTCAACTCGTCGATCTCCTCGATGGTGAACCGTCCCTCCGTGAACTCCCTGAGGGCCTGCATCATGGCATACACGCCGATGCGATTGCCGATGAAGTTGGGCGTGTCCTTGGCCAGCACGATGCCCTTGCCCAGGTGGACACGAGCGAACTCGCTGACGCGCTCGACCACCGCGGGATCGGTATCAGAGGTCGGTATGACCTCGAAGAGCTTCAGGTACCGCGGCGGATTGAAGAAATGGGTCCCGAGAAACCGACGCCTGAACTCCGACGACCGGCCCTCGGCGATCTGGGCGATAGGCAGGCCGGAGGTATTGGTCGAGATGACGGCATCCTCGCGGGCGTCCCGCTCAATCCGCTCCATCACGTCGCGCTTGATGTCCAGGCGCTCCACCACCACCTCGATGACCCAGTCGGCCTCCCCGATTCGGTCGAAGTGCTCCTTGAAATTGCCCAGGCGAACGCGGCGCCTGGCCGCCTCGCTCATGAATGGGTCGGGGTTGAGGCGCGATGCACTCTTGAAGGCGGCCTCCACGATGTCGTTGGGCCCGCCGTCACGCCCGATCTCTTCGGGTGAAACATCTAGAAGGGTGACTTCGAGCCCACAATTAGCGAGGTGGGCAGCGATCTGGCTACCCATCACCCCGGCTCCGAGGACTGCGGCCGTTCGAAAGGGTCGTGAGGCGGTATTGGTGTGCGCCGTGCGCGGCGAATCTGTGACTTGCATGCTGGTTGGAGAGATGTGACCCGGCAGACGCCTGCCTGGAGAAATGGGTTACGCTTTCACGGCGACGGTTTCGGCGCGATCGGCAGCCGAGCCGCTGTACATCGACTCGATCTCTGCCTCGTAGCGATCGTGGACGGCGCGGCGCTTTACCTTCATCGTAGGAGTGAGCAGGCCATTCGAGACGTCCATCACCTCGGGAATCAGGCGGAATCGCTTCACCTGGCTCCAGTGGTCCATGCCCTCATTGGACGAGCTAACGAGGCGCTCGAACTCTTCGACCACTCGCTCATTGCTCAGCAATTCGGCTCCCTCCCCTCGAATTCCATTCTGGCCGGCCCACGATTCGAGGGATTCGATGCTCGGGAAGACCAGCGCCGTGGTGTACTTCTGCCCATTGCCCACGACCACGGCTTGCTCGATCAGGGGGCTCTCGACGAGTCGGTTCTCGATGGGTTGCGGCATTACGTACTTGCCGGTCGAGAGTTTGAAGAGCGACTTCTTGCGATCGGTGATCTTCAGATATCCCTCGGAGGTGAATTCGCCAATGTCGCCCGTGTGGAACCAGCCGTCGTCGTCGATCACTTCGGCGGTCTGGTCGTCGGCCTTGTAGTAGCCCTGCATCACGTGGGGACCGCGAGTCAGGATCTCGCCGTCCTCGGCGATGGCGACCTCGACTCCGGGAATCGGCTGGCCGACCGTGCCTGCCCGGTTTCGCTCAGGCGTATTGATGGTGATCACCGGGCTCGTCTCGGTAAGGCCGTACCCCTGCACGGCGGGAATCTGGAAGGCGTTGAAGACGTCGCACAGGTCGGCTCGAAGCGCTGCGCCACCCACGCCCACTGCCTTGATCCTGGTTAGCCCCAGTCGCTCACGAAGCTTCGAATAGACGAGCTTGCCGGCAACGGCCAGTTTGAGTGCATACACACCCGTGGGCTCGGTGCCCGTGCGATACTGCTGCGCAAGGCCTATCGACCACTGGCCGATCCGCTTCTTCGCGCCGGTAGCCGTCTCGATTCCCAGACGGACCTTGTCGTAGACCTTCTCCAGCACGCGCGGGACCGTGGCGAAGACGGTGGGTCGGACCTCGGGCAAGTGCTGAACGAGTCGATCCGGGTCCGAATAGAAGATCTGGTGTCCCGCTGCGACGTGTGCAAACTGCAGCATCCGCGCGAACACATGCGTTAGCGGCAGGAAGGTCAACGCGACTTCGTCCTGATGCCCCAACATCGGCAGCACGGAGAGCGAGGTCAGTGCGTTGCTGGTGAGGTTCTCGTGCGAGAGGACCACCCCCTTTGGCAGGCCCGTCGTGCCGGAAGTATAGATCAGCGTGGCGACATCCTGGGGATCGATCTGGGAGCGCAGGCTCGTCGGTTCATCCGCGTCGCGCTGCATGCGTTCACGACCTCTCTCTCTAAGGTCGGCGAGTGTCAGCAGGCCAACCCCTTCCGGCAGTGAAGACCCGTCGCCCTGACCTTCGCAGAGGATGACGTGATGGACGCCCGGCGTGTCCCCCATCCACTCGCGCAGCTGATTTAGCATTGCGGCATCCGAGACGAACATGGCCTTCGCCTCGGAGTGCTTCGTGACGTAGGTGAGGTTCTCGGTCGAGTAGGTCGTGTACAGC